>NZ_JBEXPR010000025.1:0-128200 GCF_040612135.1 Streptomyces sp. NPDC006458
GGCGTCCGGCGCGTGCTCTCGGTGTGCCGGGTGCAGGCCCTCGTACTGGATGTACTTGGGTCTGTGCCCGGTGCGGCGAGAGGGCGTGCCGGGCGCCGCGACGGGGCGAACGTTGCCTGTCGGGGCACTAGCGTCTGTCGGCCAGGCCCTGGAGCACCAGCCACTTCACCACGGCGTCGCCGTGACCGGCGGCGGTCGTGTAGAAGGCCGTGAGATCGCTGTGCACCTCGGCCAGCATCGCGCGGATCCGTGGCGCCGTGGCCTCCGCGCCGACGGTGAGGGGCACACGCGCCCGCTGCCACAGCACGTCGAAGTCGGCCGCGCTCAGGTAGGACGCGACCCGGGCCGTGCGGGCCGCCGACAGCAGCAGGAACGGGGGCTTGTGCGGATCGGGGTGGAAGACCGGCCGGCCCCCCAGGACCACCTGGGCGTGGGGTCCGGGCGCCGCGTGGTGCGGCGGGGTCCCGGCGTAGAGGAGTTCGTGGTCGAGGTAGTAGCGGTCGAGCACCTTCTCGCGGTGGCGTCCGACACGTTCCCGGACGGCGTCCCCGTCGTCCTCGAACAGTCGTTGCATCCAGGCGGCGCTGTTGCGCAGGGCCGGGGGCGGTACCGCGCGGAGATGGAAGTACATGCTCATCAGTGGTTGCAGCGCACCGGGCCACCGAACCGTCACCCCCGGCGCGACCCCGCTTCCGCCCGCCGCCGTCCGGGTCCGTACGACCCGCCGACAAGCCCAGGTCAGAGGGCCGACTCCGTACCCGGTCGCGGAACACCCCTGTATTCGCACGGCCGTTCCTGCGTTTCGTCGAGGAGCGTGAGGGCGCCGCCGGTGCCGCCACCCGCGTACGGCGGTCGAGTCGGGGTTGCCGTGGCGCGCGCGAGGTGACGGTTCGTCCGACGGCGGGCCGACAGCGGTGAGGCGCGCCCCGTCCGTGATGAGCGCGGAGGCGAGGAGTGCGGCGAGGGTGGGCGAGCGTCGAGGGGGGTCGGTCCGGACGCGGCCGGGGGCTGAGGATCGTGGTCGGCCGGGAGCAGAGGATCGTGGTCGGCCGGGAGCGGGAGACGCCGGCGACCGGTGAACTGCTCGGCCGCCAACGGCTGGTGACGGTCACCGGCCGGGCCGGGGGCAGCAACGTCCTGGCGGCCACGGCCGCCGCGTCGGGGACGGGCCGGCCGGGCGTGCCTGGTGCGGGTGCTCCGGCAGGGCGTGCCTGGTGCGGGTGCTCCCGGCAGGGTTCCGCACCGGCCGCGCCCGGCGCGCCCGCCGCCGCCCTCGTCCGGCACCTGACCGGTCGCCCGCCGGCCCGCTCTGCCCCGCCTCCGCGCCCGGCCCGCGCCCGGCCGGGGTGAGCGGTCCGCCCCCGTTTCACCGACTGCGGAGGCCCGCCGCCCCGGGCCGGATCAGGGCCCGGGGCCCTCGGCGTGCCCGCACCCCGCCCGGCCCGGGACCGCGCTCAGACGGCGTACCTCGTGCCGAGCGGTGTGACGGCGGCGACCTCGGCGGGCGTCACCCCCGGGGCGCAGTCGACGAGTTCGAGCCCGTTCGGGGTCACGTCGAGCACGCACAGGTCGGTGATGATCCGGTCCACGCAGGCCCGGCCCGTGAGCGGCAGGGTGCACTCCTCGACGATCTTGGGACTGCCGTCCTTCGCCGTGTGGTCCATCAGGACGACGACCCGGCGGGCGCCGTGGACCAGGTCCATCGCGCCGCCCATCCCCTTCACCATCCTGCCGGGCACCGCCCAGTTGGCCAGATCG
The DNA here is from genome assembly GCF_040612135.1 of Streptomyces sp. NPDC006458. Classification (NCBI taxonomy): domain Bacteria; kingdom Bacillati; phylum Actinomycetota; class Actinomycetes; order Kitasatosporales; family Streptomycetaceae; genus Streptomyces; species Streptomyces sp. NPDC006458. The sequence continues at coordinate 1,759 of NZ_JBEXPR010000025.1, forward strand.
CCGCGGACGGACACCTGGAGGGCGCCCAGCACGGCGGTGTCGATGTGGCCGCCGCGGATCATGCCGAAGGAGAGCGAGGAGTCGAAGAAGGACGCGCCGGGTCGTACGGTCACGGTCTCCTTGCCCGCGTTGATGAGATCGGGGTCGACCTCCTCGGGTGTGGGGTACGGTCCGACGCCGAGCAGCCCGTTCTCCGAGTGCAGGACGACGTCGACGCCCGGTGGCAGGAAGTCGGCGACCCGGGTGGGCAGTCCGATCCCCAGGTTGACGTAGTCGCCGTCACGCAGCTCGCTCGCGGCGCGGGCCGCCATCTCGTTCCTGGTCCAGCTCATCGCTCGCGCACCGTTCTCTTCTCGATTCCCTTGTCGGCCGCCTGCTCCGGACTCAGGGCCACGACCCGCTGCACGAACACGCCCGGCACATGGATCTCGTCGGGGTCGAGTGCCCCTGGCTCGACGAGTTCCTCCACTTCCGCGACCGTGATGCGCCCGGCCATGGCGGCCAGCGGGTTGAAGTTGCGCGCCGAGCGGCGGAGGACGAGGTTGCCGTGCCGGTCTCCGCGCGCGGCCCTGACCAGGGCGTAGTCGGTCGTGATGGCGTGCTCCAGGATGTGCTCGGCGCCGTCGAAGACCCGTACCTCCTTGCGCGGCGAGGCCACGGCGACCGGCCCTCCCCCGGACTCGGACCCGCAGGTGCCGCCCGCCGCGTAGCGCCACGGCAGACCGCCGTCGGCGACCTGGGTGCCGACGCCGGCCGGGGTGTAGAAGGCCGGGATCCCGCAGCCGCCCGCCCGCAGCCGCTCGGCGAGCGTGCCCTGCGGGGTCAGCTCGACCTCCAGTTCGCCCGCGAGGTACTGACGGGCGAACTCCTTGTTGTCGCCGATGTACGACGCCGTGACCCGGGCGATTCGGCCCGCGGCCAGCAGGATGCCGAGGCCGCGGCCGTCGACGCCGCAGTTGTTCGACACGACGCCCAGACCGCTCGCGCCGCTCTCGTACAGCGCGCCGATCAGAACCTCGGGAACCCCGCTGAGTCCGAAGCCGCCGACGGCGAACGACTGCCCGTCCCTCACGTCCGCCAGCGCCTGAGCGGCCGTGGCCACCTGCTTGTCCATCCGTCCGCCCCTATCGCGACAGCACCCGGCGCAGGGCGCCGAGCAGTTCGTCCCGGGCCGCGTCCCCGGTTCCGGGGGCGGTGGCCCGCCGCCAGGCGATATGGCCGTCCGGGCGGACGAGCAGCACACCGTCCTCGGCGATCTGGGAGACACGGCTCCACTCGCCGTACGCGTCACGGGAGGTGTCGTCGCCGATCCGCACCAGCCGCAGGGCGACACCGAGGTCGTCGCGGCAGGCGGCCGCCGCCGTGTCCCACACACCGCCCGACAGGCCGGTCAGCACGGTGAAGACCCCGCCACCGACGACGTCCAGCGTGGACACCTTCTCGCCGTGCGCGTCGACGAGCCAGGCGTGCGGGAGCTTGGCGCCGGGCCGGGTGGTCGGCTGGTGCACCAACTCGCGGTCCTCCTCCCACACTTCGTCGGGGCAGCCGTCGGGGAGCACCGCGGAGGACACGTAGCGCTGGTTCATCTCGACGCCATGCGCGTTGAACTCGTAGTTCTTGAGCTGGATCGCCTCTTCGAGGAGCCGCCGCTTCTTGGCGCCCTCCAGCGTCTGCGCCCGGATGCCCGCGAGGCCCTCGGCGATGGCGGACGCGTCGCCGCCGCCGGCCACGCCGAGCACCTCGAAGATCGGGCCGAACTGGTCCCGGCTGAGGTTGGCCCGCTCGACGATCTGCCGCCCCACGGGGGCGCGTTCGGCGCTGTAGGTGTCGAGCAGTGCGGCCCCGGCCTCGCCCCGGATGACCATGGCGAGCTTCCAGGCGAGGTTGTAGGCGTCCTGGACGGAGGTGTTGGAGCCGAGGCCGTTGGACGGCGGGTGGCGGTGCACGGCGTCACCGGCGCAGAACACCCGCTCGGACGCATACGCGCTGGCGTAGGCGTGGTTGACCGTCCACAGCGAGGTGGAGGTGATCTCCACCTCCAGCTCCGAGTCGCCGACGAGGTCGCGCACGATCCGCCGCGCGGACTCCTCGTCCACCTCCGGGGGCGGCTGCTCGATGTCGTAGCCCCACACCAGCAGCCACTCGTTCCAGGGCCGGACCATGCGGACCAGGCCCATGCCGATGCCGCCGGTCTCCGCGCCCGGCTGGAGCACCCAGTACAGGACGCTCGGGCGGTGCGCGACGTAACGGGTCAGGTCGGCCTTGAAGACGATGTTCATGCTGCCGGCCTTGGCCATGCGCCCGTCGAAGGGCAGGTCGAGCTGCTCGGCGACCGCGCTGCGCCCGCCGTCCGCGCCGATGAGGTAGCGGGCCCGCACGGTGAACTCGTCGCCGCGGACCCGGTCGCGCAGCAGGGCCGTGACGCCGTGCTCGTCCTGGGTGAAGCTGAGGAACTCGGTGTCGAAGCGGACCTTGGCGCCGCGCGCCGCCGCGTTGTTCACCAGGATCGGCTCCAGATAGGTCTGCGGGAGGTCGATCATCTCGCAGGGGCTCTTGGCGCCGTACTCGGTGGCCGTGGCGGGGCCGGTGCCCCAGCTGCGTATCCGGCCGATCTCGTCCCCGGCGAGCGCCGTGCACAGCACCGTGTCGCCCATGATGCGGGAGGGACTGCCGAAGTTCAGCGCCTCGGATTCGACGCCGAGGTCGCGCAGGACCTCCATGGTGCGCTGGTTGGTGATGTGGGCCCGCGGGGTGTTGGCCAGCCAGCCGTACTTGGTGACCAGCAGGGTGCGGATGCCGTAGGTGGCGAGCAGCAGGGCGGCGGCGCCGCCGGCGGGGCCGCTGCCGACGACGAGGACGTCGGTGTCGTACGTGTCGATGGAAGTCATGGGCGGGCGCTCCTCGGTCATCCGGCCTGGGGGGCGAGACGGAAGGTGTAGTCGAGCCGGCGCCACTCGCCGTCGACCTTGCGGCCGTCGGGGGTGGGGCCGCTGCGCGACGTGAAGTCGACGACGAGTTCGTTCTTGACGCCGAAGACGGTGTCGCTGTCCAGATACGCGCCGCCGGACACGAACAGCTGGGTGACCAGCCTGCGGTGGCCCGGCGCGTCGAGCATGAAGTGCAGGTGCGGGGCCCGGTAGGGGTGGCGTCCGGTCGCGTCGAGCATCTGCCCGACCGGGCCGTCCCCGGGGACCGGGTATTCGGAGGGCAGGATGGACCAGAAGGTGATCCGCCCGTCGGAGTCGGTGCGCAGCCGGGCGCGCAGCACCGGCCCGTCCAGGTCGGGGAGCTGGACGTCGTAGAAGCCGTCCTCGTTGGACTGCCACACGTCCACGACCGCGTCCTTGAGCAACTCCCCGTCGGTGTCCGTGACCAGGACGTCCACCCACAGCGGGGTGCCGTGCAGTCCTCCGGAGATGTCGCTGCCGTGTACGGCCTCGGGTGGTCCCTCGACGTAGAAGGGGCCGAGCACCGCCGACGGAGTGGTGTCGGGGGTACGGGAGTTGGTGAGCAGGTCGACCGCGCTGGAGATGCCGAGCGTGTCCGACAGGAGCACGAACTCCTGGCGGGTCGGGTCGCACTTCTGCCCGGTCCGGGTCAGGAAGTCGACGGCGTACTGCCATTCGGCGTCGGTGACGTCGTTCTCGGCGACGAAGGTGTGCAGATGCCGCACGAGGCCGCTCAGGAGGGTGCGGACTCGGGGGTCGGGGGTCCGCGCGAAGCTCGCCACTACCTCGTCGGTGAGCCTGGCGAGCTTGGCCTCGGTCGAGGGCGGGCCTTCCGGGCGGTGCCCGTGCCAGGCACCGGCCAGGAGTTCGCCGATGCCCTCGCCGGTCAGTGCGCGGGGGTTGGGGTACGGCGTCGAGGTGGCCAGTTCGGTGGCGCGGGCCAGGCCGGACTCCGGCATGCCGAGGTCGCGCAGCGAGGTGGGTCCGCCGAGGGAGGCGATGAGGTCGTGGACACCGCTGGGGGCGTCGGGCACGCCCAGCGCGTCGGCGACGCGGCGCATCACCTCGGGGACCGCGGGCGCGTTGTAGGCCATGGCGTGCGGCAGGACGACGGTGTGGGTCTCGGCGTGCGGGAGGCCGAAGCTGCCGCCGAGGGTGTGGCACAGCTTGTGGTGCAGGCCCATGCCGACCGTGGCGAGGCAGGTGCCGGAGAGCCAGGCCGCCTGCAGCAGGTCTGCGCGGGCCTCGCGGTCGGCAGGATCGGCGGCCAGCCGGGGCAGCGCGCCGGCGATGCGGGAGATCGCGTCGAGGGCCTGCCGGTCGGTGACCGGGTTGGCCTCGGCGGAGTACAGGGCCTCGACGGCGTGCGCGAGGGCGTTGATCCCGCTGGTGACGGTCAGGGGCAGGGGGAGGCCGAGGGTGAGGTCGACGTCGTAGACGACCGTCTCGGGCAGGATCGCCTGGGAGGACCGGGTGACCTTGCGTCCGTCCTGGGTCTCGCCCAGCACCGGGGTCACCTCGGAGCCGGCGTAGGTGGTCGGCAGGATGATCTGCGGCAGATCGGTGCGGACGGCCAGGGCCTTGGCGAGGCCGGTCGTCGATCCGCCGCCGACGGCCACGATGCCGTCGGCGCGGGCCCGGGTGAGCACGTCGAGCGCCCGCTCGGTCACCTCGACGGGGGTGTGCATGGCCGCGCCGTCGAACTCCGCCACGAGCAGGTCGCCGAGCACTTCGCGAAGGCGCGCGGCGGTCCGCGCCACGGCCGGGCCGGACAGCAGCAGGAGCCGGGAGCAGCCGAGCCGTTCGGCCTCCTCGCGGATCCGGCCCACCGTGCCGGATCCGAAGACGACCCGCGAGGGATGGGATGTGTAGCCGAATGTCCGCATGGAGCATTCCTCCGCGTTTCGTCCGGGATGCGACGGTCGCTTGCACCACCGAGTATGCGAAGGCCGGGCCTGTCGCGTGGCGCCTGAGCCCCTCGTGTGTCAGGTCACGGCCGACACGCCTGGGTTTGCACCGATACGCCGGGCCGTCGGCGGGCGGGATTCACCAGCCGTTCGGACCGGCGCGCGGCGCTCCACTCACCCCCGGGGGTGACATCGGCAGTCTGGGAGCACGACGCTCCGCGTCCGTCCCTCGTCCGGCCCCGGCCCGGGCCGCCCGGCGCAAGCCGCCGCGGCCCGGACTTCCCGTCTCCGGCAGGCGCCATGCTGAACCTGTCGATCCTGCTGGAGGAACCGGTCGCGTGGTGCCGGGGGCAGATGGCGGGCCACAAGTACCCGCGTCTCGTGGAGATCGCCGAAACCCCGCCGATGACCGCCACCGGGAAGGCCGCCGGTCGGGGCGGATCGCCGGTGCTGACGATCTCCGCCGGGTCACTTGCGGACGTACGGGCGGCCCGAGCAACCGGGGCCGCAGGCCAGCACCCCCCGCGTGACCGCACCCGAGCCGCCGTCCCGTACAAACGCACATGCAAGGGCAATGCTCGGAATGGTCGGCTCATGCGAAGCGACAGGAGACTTTCTCCTCGCACTTGCGGCAATATGATCGACGCATGCGCATCTCGGATCAGGGACGCGGCCGCCTCGCCCGGTGTCAGCGCCGACACCGTGGGGCGAGCGGCCGTGACCGTGATCGAGTCGACCCGTGTGGTCGTCGATTTGCAGAGAGTCCGTTGAGGACCAGAGGGAGTGACCCGTGATGACCCGTACCGCGCGCCGGACCCACCACACGCTTCAGGTGGCCGGTGCCGGCACCGCCGCACTGCTGGCCCTCAGCGCCTGCTCGTCGTCGGACTCGGACGCCTCCGCGAAGTCGGACTCCAGGGCGTCGGCCTCCGCCTCCGACGAGCTGTCCGGCGAGGTGACGGTGTTCGCCGCCGCGTCGCTCAAGGAGAGCTTCACCGAGCTGGGCGAGGAGTTCGAGAAGCAGCACCCCGGCACGAAGGTCACCTTCAGCTTCGGCGGCAGCGACGCCCTCGCCGCGAGCATCACCGGTGGCGCCCCCGCCGATGTCTTCGCCTCGGCCAGCCCCAAGACGATGAAGATCGTCACCGACGCGGGCGACGCCGCGGGCACGCCCGTCACCTTCGTGCGCAACCAGCTGGAGATCGCCACCCTGCCGGGCAACCCGGACAGGATCTCCTCCCTGAAGGACCTGACGGGCTCGGACCTCAAGGTCGTGCTGTGCGACAGGACGGTGCCCTGCGGCGCCGCCGCGCAGAAGGCCCTCGACGCGGGCAAGCTCAAGCTCACGCCGGTCTCCTACGAGGAGGACGTCAAGTCCGCCCTGAACAAGGTCGTCCTGAAGGAGGCCGACGCCGCCGTCGTCTACAAGACCGATGTGAAGGCCGCGGGTGACAAGGTGGAGGGCGTGGACTTCCCCGAATCGGCCGACGCCGTCAACGAGTACCCGATCACCCTGCTCAAGGAGTCGAGGAACACCGAGACCGCGGAGGCGTTCATCGCCCTGGTGCGGTCGGCCGAGGGCCAGCAGGTCCTGAGCGAGGCCGGGTTCCTGAAGCCGTGACCCCGCTCGACCCGACCGGCGCCGCGACCGACCCCCGCACGGGTCGGCCGCGGCGCCGCCGCCCGCGCGCCGGCGCCCCGCCGGCGCTCCTCGTGCCCGCGCTGATCGGCCTCGCCTTCCTGGTCCTGCCGCTCGTGGCCCTGCTGGTACGGGCCCCCTGGCGGAGCATGCCCGAGCTGCTGACCAGTACCGAGGTGTGGCAGGCGCTCCAGTTGTCCCTGGTCTGCGCGACGGCGGCGACCGCGGTCAGCGTGGTGTTCGGGGTGCCGCTGGCCTGGCTGCTGGCACGGGCCGACTTCCCGGGGCGCGGTCTGGTGCGCGGCCTGGTGACGCTGCCGCTCGTCCTGCCCCCGGTGGTGGGCGGCGTGGCCCTGCTCATGGCCCTCGGCCGCAACGGGGTCGTGGGGCGGTGGCTGGACTCCTGGTTCGGGATCACCCTGCCCTTCACCACCGCGGGTGTCGTGGTGGCCGAGGCGTTCGTGGCGATGCCGTTCCTCGTCATCAGTGTCGAGGGCACGCTGCGGGCCGCCGACCCGCGCTACGAGGAGGCGGCGCAGACCCTGGGCGCCTCCCGGTTCACCGCGTTCCGCCGGGTCACGCTGCCGCTGATCGCGCCCGGCATCGCGGCGGGCGCCGTGTTGGCGTGGGCGCGGGCGCTGGGCGAGTTCGGCGCGACGATCACCTTCGCCGGGAACTTCCCCGGCCGCACCCAGACCATGCCGCTCGCGGTCTACCTGGCTCTCCAGAGCGACCCGGAGGCGGCGATCGCACTCAGTCTGGTCCTGCTCGCCGTGTCGATCGCGGTGCTCGCGGGGCTCCGGGAGCGCTGGATGACCACCTCATGACCGACACCGGGAAGACCACGCGCGGCACCGTCGGAGCCGGCCAGGGACTGGACGCCCGCCTGGTGGTCGACCGCGGCTCCTTCCAGCTCGACGTGACGCTCACGGCGGCTCCCGGCGACGTGGTCGCGCTGCTCGGCCCGAACGGGGCCGGCAAGACCACCGCCCTGCGGGCCCTCGCCGGTCTGGTCCCGCTGTCCGGCGGCCGTCTGCGGCTGGACGGCGTGGAGCTGGACGGGAGGCCGCCGGAGTCCCGCCCGGTCGGCGTCGTCTTCCAGGACTACCTGCTGTTCCCCCATCTGTCCGCGCTGGACAACGTGGCCTTCGGGCCGCGCTGCCACGGCGCCGGCAAGGCGCAGGCCCGTGCGCAGGCGGCCGAGTGGCTGGCCCGCATGGGGCTCGCCGAGCACGCCGGGAGCAAGCCGCGCAAGCTCTCCGGCGGCCAGGCCCAGCGCGTCGCCCTGGCGCGGGCGCTGGCCACCCGTCCCCGGCTGCTGCTCCTCGACGAGCCGCTCGCCGCCCTCGACGCCCGCACCCGCCTGGACGTGCGCGCCCAACTCCGCCGCCATCTGGCCGACTTCGAGGCGGTCGCGGTGCTCGTCACCCATGACCCGCTGGACGCCATGGTGCTGGCCGACCGCCTGGTCGTCGTCGAGGACGGCCGGATCGTCCAGGAGGGCACCCCGTCCCACATCGCCCGTCACCCGCGCACCGACTACATCGCCCGACTGGTCGGACTCAACCTCTACCGGGGGCAGGCCCGGGGACACACCGTGCGCGTGGCGGACGGGCCCGAGATCACGACGACCGAGGACCTGACGGGTCCGGTGTTCGTCGCGTTCCCGCCCGGCGCCGTGACCCTGCACCAGGACCGCCCGACCGGCTCCAGCGCCCGCAACCTCTGGCGGTGCGAGGTGGCCGGCCTGGAGACCCACGGCGACCAGATCCGCGCCGACCTCACGGGCGAACTCCCCCTGACGGCCGACCTGACCACGGTCGCCGCCGCCGAACTGGGCCTGCACCCCGGGGTCACGGTGTGGGCGACGGTGAAAGCGGCCCAGACGCACGCGTACCGCGCCTGAGGGAGCGGGTCGAGCGGGCCTCGCAGGCTAGGGTGCATCACGAAACGCGCAAAACACCCAAATCGGCTGAATCATCCCACTCTGCGAGGCGTCCGACCATGAGCCTGAGCATCCGCAACCAGATCCCCGGCACCGTCACCTCCGTCACCCCCGGCGAGGCCATGGCCACCGTGAAGGTCCGCCTCACCGGCGGCCAGGACGTCACCGCCGCCATCACCGTCGACGCCGTCGACGAACTGGGTCTCGCCGCGGGCTCCGCCGTGCACGCCCTGGTCAAGGCCACGGAGGTCGCGCTGGCCACCGGCCCGGTGGAGGGCCTGTCCATCCGCAACAGGCTGCCCGGCACCGTGCGCGAGGTCACGACGGGCGCCGCGATGGCCACCGTCCGGGTCGCCGTCGAAGGCGCCGAACTGACCGCCTCGATCACCAAGGACGCCGTCACCGACCTCGCGCTGACACAGGGCTCCACCGTCACCGCCCTGTTCAAGTCGACGGAGGTCTCCCTCGCGACCGTATGACGGGAGGGGCTTCAGTACACGTCCCGCACGTAGCGCTTGTCGGCGGCGAGTTGTTTGACGTACGCCGCCGACTCGGCCTCGTCCAGGCCGCCGTGCGCGGAGACGACGTCCCGCAGGGCCCGGTCGACGTCCTTGGCCATGCGGGAGGCGTCGCCGCAGACGTAGAAGTGGGCGCCGCCCTGGAGCCAGGACCACAGCAGCGGGCCGTGTTCGCGCATCCGGTCCTGGACGTAGACCTTGGCGCGCTGGTCCCGTGAGAAGGCGGTGTCCAGGCGGGTGAGCGTGCCCTCGGCGAGGAAGGCGGACAGCTCCTCCTCGTAGTAGAAGTCGGTCGCCCGGTGCTGTTCGCCGAAGAACAGCCAGTTCGGGGCGCGGTGGCCACGGGCCCGGCGCTCCTCCAGGAAGCCGATGAACGGCGCGACACCCGTGCCGGGGCCCACCATCACCGCGGGGACGGCCGGGTCGGCGGGCGCCCGGAAGTGCGGTGCGCGCTGGACACGGACCGGCACCGGTGTGCCGGACTCGGCGTCGGCGAGGAAGGGTGAGCACACGCCCTGGCGGGGGCGGCCGGCCAGGTTCTCGTAGCGGACGACCGAGACCGTGAGCGACACCTGGTGGGGGTCGGTGAGCGGGCTGGACGATATGGAGTACATCCGGGGCTGGAGGCGTCCGAACACCTCGGCCCACTCCTGTGCCCCGGCGCGGACACCGAACTCGCCCGCCACGTCGACGGCCTGACGGCCCCAGGACCACTGGGCCAACTCGTTCTTGTTGTCCGGGCGCAGCAGTTTGCGCAGCTCGCGCGGGTCGCGGGTGCGGTCGGCGGCGAAGCGCAGCAGGTCGGGTGTGATGCGGGTGATGTCCATATGGCGGAGCAGGGCCTCGGCGAAGGGCATTTCGCCGACGTTCCTGACCTGGACGGCCGTGTCCGCGTTCAGCCCGGTGACGGCCAGCCACTCCGTGACGAGGTCGGGCCGGTTGGCCGGATGCACCGCCAGGGCGTCGCCGGCCTCGTAGACCAGCGGGGTGTCGCTGTCACGGGTGTCGAAGGTGAAGCGCCGGACCTCCTTGCCCGCGCCGGGCAGGCTCAGCAGCCGGTTGCCGGTGAGGCGGGCGGTGAGGGGTGCGGGGCGGCCGGGCCTGGGTGCCGTCGCCGCGGCGGGGGCCTGGGGCGCTGCCGCGGGGGCCTGAGGCACGGCTGCGAGGGCCTGCGGTCCGGTGGCGGGGGCCTGGGGGGACTGCCCTTCGGAGGTCTTCAGGGCGGTGCTCACCTGGTCCAGCCATGCCGCCGCCTCCGTCTCGAAGTCCGGTTCGCAGTCGGTGCGCGGGGCCAGGCGTATCGCGTCCAGTTCCGCCAGCCGCAGGTCCAGGCGGCGGCCGTGGCCGCAGAAGTCGTCGTAGGAGGAGTCCCCGAAGGCCAGCACGGCGTAGCGGCGGCCCTTCAGGAGCGGGGCGTCGGCCGCGGCCAGGGCGTCCCAGAAGACGGTGCCGTTGTCCGGGGCGTCGCCGTCGCCGAAGGTGCTGGTGATCAGCAGCAGGTCGGCGTCGGAGGGCAGCGCCGCGGGGTCGGCCTCCTCCATGGGCAGCAGGGAGGCCGGGTGGCCGTCCGCGGTGAGCCGCTCGGCCGTGGCGTTCGCGAACTCCTCGGCGTTGCCGGTCTGCGACGCCCACAGCACGAGCACCTGGCGGCGCGGGGAGCCGTCGGGCCGGACGGACCCGCCGGAGAGACCGCCGGTGCCGGGTCCGGGGGCGGCGGAGGTGTCGGTCCTGGCGTACATCCCGGCCAGTACGCCGTTGACCCACAGGGCGTGCTCCGGGCTGAACGGGGCGTCGGGCGGCAGGACGGGGACGCCCGGGGCGCCGAAGGGGATGCCCGCGAGGAAGCCGGTCAGATAGAGGCGCTCGTGGTCGGCCAGGACGGGGGGCGGCGGGGCGAGTTCCAGCCCGAAGGGGGCGGGAGCCGCGGACGCCGGGGAAGAGAGGGCGGGGCCCGCGGCGAGCGCCGGTACGGGCACGGGCGCGGCTGCCAGGGCCGGTTCCCCCGTGAGCTCGGGAGCCCGCACCGTCACCGGGGTGGCCGCCTTCGTCAGCGACACCGCGCACACCTTGAACTCGGGCTGGAAGGACAGCGGATCGACGGCGTCGCTCGTCACGGCGTTCACGCTCAGGTATTCGCCGAACAGGTCGTTCCAGTGGAACGGCGCGAAGCAGCAGCCCGGCCGCACCCGGTCGGTGACGACCGCGGGCAGGACGGCCCGCCCGCGCCGCGAGGCGACCTCGACCGAGTCGCCGTCGACGAGGCCCAGTTCGGCGGCGTCCTGCGGGTGCACCTCGACGAAGGGGCCGGGGTTGAGCTTGTTCAGCTTGGCGACCTTGGCCGTCTTGGTCAGGGTGTGCCACTGGTGCTGGAGGCGGCCGGTGTTGAGGACGAACGGGTAGTCGTCGTCGGGCATCTCGGCCGCGGGCAGGTGCGGGCGGGCGTGGAAGACGGCTCGGCCGCTCGGGGTCGGGAAGGTGGGGGTGCCGTCCGCACCGAGGTAGCGGATCGGATTGCGGTCGGGGCCGTCCTCGCCCGCCGCCGGCCACTGCACGGGCGTGGCGCGCAGCCGTTCGTAGCTCACCCCGCGCAGGTCCCAGCCGGTGACCGGGTTCCAGGCGCGCTTGAGCTCCTCGAATATCTCCTCGGCGCTGTCGTGGGCGAAGCCCTTGTCGTAGCCCATCTCGCGGGCCACCGCGGCGATGATCCGCCAGTCCGCCATCGCCTCTCCGGGCGGGTCGACGGCGGGCCGCGCGAGGGTGAGATTGCGCTCGCTGTTGATCAGGACGCCCTCGGTCTCGGTCCACAGCGCGCCGGGCAGGACGACATCGGCGTACGCGTTCGTCTCGGTGTCGGCGAAGACGTCCTGGGTGACGACGAACTCGGCGGCCTCCAGGCCCTCGATGACGGTCTTGCGGTTCGCGACGGAGGCGACCGGGTTGGTGCAGATGATCCAGCACGCCTTGATCTCGCCGTCGGCCATCTTCCGGAACATCTCGACCGTGCCCTTGCCGACGCCGTCGGCGCGCACGGTGCCCGGCTCCAGCTCCCACAGCTCCTCGACGAAGGCCCGGTCGGCGTCGGCGAGCACCGAGCGCTGCCCGGGGAGCCCGGGTCCCATGTAGCCCATCTCGCGGCCGCCCATCGCGTTGGGCTGTCCGGTCAGGGAGAACGGGCCGCTGCCGGGGCGGCAGATGGCACCGGTGGCGAGGTGCAGGTTGACCAGGGCGTTGGTGTTCCAGGTGCCGTGCGTGGACTGGTTCAGGCCCATGGTCCAGCAGCTCGTCCACTCCCCCGCCTCGCCGATCAGCCGCGCGGCCTCGCGGATGTCCTGCTCCGGTATGCCGGTGATCTCGGCGACGGTGGCGGGCGGGTAGTCGGCGAGGAAGCCGGGCATCTGCTCCCAGCCCTCGGTGTGCGCGGCGATGAAGGCGGGGTCGGTGTGGCCGTCGGCGTGCAGCAGGTGCAGCAGACCGTTGAGCAGAGCGAGGTCGGTGCCGGGTCTGATCTGCAGGAACAGGTCGGCCTTGGCCGCGGTGGCGGTGCGCCGGGGGTCCACGACGATCAGCTTGGCGCCCGCCGACTTCACCCGGTCCATCATCCGCAGGAACAGGATCGGGTGGCAGTCGGCCATGTTCGAGCCGATGACGAGGAAGACGTCCGCCTTGTCGAGGTCCTGGTACGAGCCGGGCGGCCCGTCGGCCCCGAGCGACAGCTTGTAGCCGGTGCCGGCGCTGGCCATGCACAGCCGGGAGTTCGACTCGATCTGGTTGGTCCGCACGAAGCCCTTGGCCAGCTTGTTGACCAGGTACTGCGCCTCCAGGCTCATCTGCCCCGACACATAGAACGCGATGGCGTCGGGGCCGTGCTCGTCGACGATCGCACGCAGCCGGCGTGCCGTCTCGGCGACGGCGTCCGCCACGGGCACGGGATGCGGCTCCTCGCCCCGGTCCGACCGCGCGAGCGCGGTGCTCAGCCGGCCCGGCGCGGCGAGCATGTCCGCCGTGGTCGCGCCCTTGGTGCACAGCCGCCCGAAGTTCGCCGGGTGCTCCTTGTCCCCGCTCGCCTTCAGCACCGTACGACGCCCGTCCGGTCCCATGCCCACGTCGAGGACCATGCCGCAGCCCACCCCGCAGTACGAGCAGACCGTCCGCACCTTCGTCGTCCCCTCGCTCCGCGAGCCCGGCACGGTCACGGGCGCCTCCCTTGCTGTACTCGGTCCTGTGCCACTGGTCCCGACGGTACGGAGCGCTTATTACGTCGATGTCTCCTGATCTGATCTTGAGGAGTTAAAGGCGACGCACAGGGCGGGGTGGGCGGGGGTGAACTCCGACGGGACAGTGGCACGGGGATCTCTGCCCGCCGGGGAGCTACTCGGCGGTATCCGCCTGCGCCCACGACCGCTCTGGTAAAGCTGATGCGGGGCGGCTCGACTCACGGGGGCCGCATGGGGAGCACGGGGGCGCGCGGGTGGGTGGTAGCGAAGGGCCGCAGCTGGTGTTCGTGCACGGCATCGGCGGATTACGGGACGCGGTGACCGAGCGGCGCGACTGGCTTCGGGCGCTGGCCGAGGGTGCGCGCGGGGCGGGGCACGCCCATGCCGTGTCCGGTCTGACCCAGGGGTGGCTGGCCGAGGTCCGGTTCGCCGACTACAGCGATCTGTTTCTGCCCGACCAGGGCCAGGGCGCCGGGTCGGGGGATCTCGACGATCAGGTCGCTTTCCTCGACGCCCTGGTCCGGGACCTGATCGACGAGCTCGGCGCACAGGCCGTCGAACGAGGGGATCAGCGCACGCTGAGGGCGATCGAGCACGCGCGGGCCCAGTTGCCCGAGGCGAGTGGGCAGGCCCAGGGGTTCGCGCAACCGGTGAGGCTGCTGGCCAGGATCCTGACCACGGTCCTGCAGGTGCCCGGGCTGCGGCGGGCGGCTCAGTGGTCGAGCGGTCAGCCGCTGCTGGGGCATCTGGCCCAGGTGAGCCGTTACCTGAACCGGGCCGAGGCCGACCAGGAGGGGACGGGGCTGGACGCACGGATCCGCGCACGGCTGCTGCACGGGACGGATCCCGGTCGCCCCTTGGTGGTGGTCGCGCATTCCCTGGGTACGGTCGTGGCCTTCGAGGCGCTGCATTCGTACCTGGGGCGCGTGGACCTGTTCGTCACGCTGGGGTCGCCTCTGGCGACGGGGGCCGCGGTGTTGCAGCGGGTGCGGCCGCGGCCCGCGCGCACACCCGAATCGGTCGAGCGATGGCTGAACTTCTGGGACCGGGACGACATCGTGGTGACACGCCCGCGCCTGAGGCCGTACTACCAGGGCGACGGGCAGCGGCGGCGGACGCCGCTGGCCGCGGCTGCCGTGTCGTGTGGGCGAACGAAGTCTTCGGCGCGGCTCTCCTGCTGACCAACGCGGCGCCGTTCGGTGCGCGGCACGACACCGAACCGACCCGGGGCGCCTCCTTCGCGCCACCGCGCTGGGGCGACACCGCGGGACGGGAGGGTGTGCTGACGTGCGAAGTCGTCCTGCCTTCCGGTGCGGAGGCCGATTCCTGGCGCCCCGGCGGGACCTTGCGGATGGCCGGGACCTTGCAGGTGGTCCGCGGCCACACCCGGCACCGATTCCGCGGAGTCCCGCAGGAACCCCTCGTCATTGACCTGGTCGGAGCCCCGGTCTTCTGCGACGACATCCTCGTCGGCCTGACCACGAGCGTGGACCGGTCCGGCTACCTGGTCACCCCCATCGACCGGCTGGCACGCGACTCGGACTTCACCACGGCCGTCCGGGAGCACCTCCCCTCGCCCATTCCCCTCGTGCCGCTGTTCGGTGCGGCTTCCCCGGCGAGCGACCGCGCGTCGGCCCCGGTCGCCGCAGGCAAGGTGAACCCGGCCCGCGTGCACGCACTCATCGTCGGAATCGAGTCCTACGAGGCAGGCCCCTCCTGGGACCTTCCAGGTCCCGCCCAACAGGCTCTGCGCTTCTACGACACACTGCGCCGAGCGGGTGTGCCCGAAGGTCAACTCCGGCTGCATCTGGCCTCGTTGAATCCAGTTCCTCCGGACATCGCCCATTCACCGGCCGACGCGGCCACGATCCGCCGGGTTCTGGTGAACGATCTGTCCAAGGCCGAGGGCGATGTCCTGTGGGTGTGGTGGGCCGGACACGGAATCATCGACAGGCAGGAGCGCCTCCGGCTCCTGTGTGCCGACGCCACCGCGACGGACATGCGGTGCGTCGACCTGGAGTCCATGCGGGCCCGCTTCGCCGGTGACACCGTCAGGGAGCTGTCCGAGCAGCTGTGGATCGTGACAGCCGGCGCCTCGCGCGAGAGCGATCAAAGGCTCTCGGAGCCCCTGCCACCGGACACCATGTCGGCGGGCCCGCCCGTTCCGAGCCGCCGTCAGGCCGTAATCAGAGCGGCAGCTCCGGGACCTGGCGGCGAACGCTTCTCGGACCTGCTGCTGGACCTGCTGGCGGAGCGCGCCGCGGTGCTGCCCGCCGTACCGGACCCGGGCGAGCTGTTCGCGGATGCCCGTTCGCGATGGATGCCGATCGGCACGGGGGGCAATCCGTCACCGGACGGCAGCATGCTGACGATCACCGGTCCGGACCCAACCTCCTCCTCACCGGAGCCGGGCGTCCGGGTTCCCCCTGTCGCCGACCTCGCGCGCGCCGCGGACGCGCTCCTCGCCTATCCACTGGCCACCGACCGCAGGACACGGCAGGACCTGGTCGACCTGATGAGCCCGCGCATCAGCGCATCATTGCCCCGCTCCCCCGTAGGCCGGGTCGACGTCCTCGGCATCCTCAGGACTGTGACCCGCCTCGGCCCGGAGGCACTGCGGGAGCTGTTCGAAGCCGTGGTCGTCCTCGACGACGACCCGCAACGCGGACGGGCGCTGAACGAGGCCCTGCGGGAGCTGGGTATGCCACGGGTCTGACGGGCCGGTCGCCGGGCGCCGCCCGGCGTGCCGTCATGCCCGCGCGCGGTCACCCGGGGAACACCGCGGGCCCGGCGGCGGGTGCCGTGACGGACGAGGTGGGTGATCCTGGAGGGGTGTGGGGTGTCCCAGCCGGGTGGACCCTGGAGGCCTACGCCGCTTCCGGCCGTCGGGCGGTGCGCGTGGCGCTGGCCGCCGCGGCCGGCTTCTACGTCTTCCGCTACGGCCTCGACCGGCCCGTCGCGGCCACCTACGCCCTGTTCGCGGCCGTGGCGCTGGGCGGGCTGTCCAGGATTCCGGGCACCGGGCGGCAGCGGGCCGAGCTCGTCCTGCGGGTACTGCCGGTCTGCTGGCTGCTGGTGGTCGTGGGTACCTTTCTGTCGGTACGCACCTGGAGTGCCGTCGCGGGCATGCTGGTGGTCGGTTTCGCGCTGGCCTTCGCCGCCGTGGGCGGTCCCCGTCCGGCGGGGGTGGCACCCGGGCTGCAACTGCTGTACATCCTGCCGTCCTTCCCGCCGTACGACCCCGGCTCGCTCGACGACCGGCTGATCGGCACGACCACCGGGCTGGTGCTTCTCGCCGCCGCCGAGGCGCTGCTCTTCCCCGAGCCCACCCCGGTGCCCTACCGGGAGCGGGCGGCCCGTGCCGCGCTGACCGCCGGGCGCTGCGCGCGGCTGCTCGCCGCACCGCCGTACGTCCTGCCCGACGGGGACCGAAGGGCGGCGCAGGAGGCTTCACCGGCGCTGCGGGCGCTGAAGGTGCCCGAGGCGGAACGCCCCGCGGGACCCGGCGTCCACGCTCGCGCTCTCGCGCACACCGGCCTCACCACCCGGACCCTCCTCAACCGCCTCGCGCGGCTGCCCGCGCCGCCCCGCACGCCGGAACGCGAGGTGACCGCCGTGCTGGGCGCGGTGGCGGAGCTGGCCGGGGCGACCGCGGCCCGGCTGCGGGCGGGGCCGTCGCCGACGGCGCCGTTCGAGGCGCTGACCGTGGCGCGTGGCCGTCTCTCGGACCTGCCGGCGGTGGCGTCCGCGGACGGTGCGGCCTCCGCTCGCGCGCCCGGCTTCCCGCCCGTGGTGCTGCGCGAGCACGCCGCCGTGCTGGAGATCGCCGATGCCGCGCTGGCCATGGGCGCGGCGGCCGACCGGGCGGTGGGGGGCCGGCACGCCGCGGTGAAGGTGTCCCCGGAGCGCTTCTGGTACACCGGGGTCCGGGCGCCGGTCCTGTGGTGGCACCGGGTGCGCGGCCACGCGGGCCGCCGCTCGGTCCTCTTCCAGAACGCGGTGCGCATCGCGCTGGCCCTCACGGCGGCCCGGCTCGTGGCCGGGGTGGACACGCTGCCGCACGGCTTCTGGGCGATGCTGGCGACGCTCACCCTCACCAGGACCACCATGGACGAGACCTGGCACACCATCCGTATCGCCCTGACGGGCACGCTGGCCGGGGCCCTGCTGACCGCCGTGACGCTGACCCTCGTCGGCACCGACACCTCGTTCTACGCCGTGGCGCTGCCTCTGTGGATGCTGTTCGCCTTCACCGTCGGACCGGTCCGCGGTGTCGGCTGGGCGCAGGGGCTGTTCACCGTGCTCGTGTCGCTGGTGTTCGCTCAACTGGCGCCTCCCACCTGGGAGCTGGCAGAGGTGCGGATGCTCGACGTGCTGGTCGGCAGCATGATCGGCGCGGTCTTCGGTGTGCTGGCCTGGCCCCGCGGGGCGCACGACGAGTTGCGGCGCTCGGCCGCCGGACTCCTGCGCAGGGCGGCCGAGGTGGTGGTGGCGACCGAGGCGTCGCTGACGGGTGGCGGAGCCATGGCCCTGCCGACCGGGTCGTCCGGTCATGGGTCGCTGCATCGCGCGCTGATCCTGGCCGAGTCGGCCTACGCGCAGTTCCTGAGCGAGCCGACCCACTTCGGCGGGACCGGGCACATGAGCGCCGGCCGCGCCACCGCGGCGGCCGCGGTGGACTGGCAGGCGACCCTCATCGCCGGTCACCACACCCTGTGGGGCTCCGAGCGCCTGCTGGCACCGCCCCCGAGCGGACTGTCGGGCGCTCCGGCCGACTCGCTGGCCCGGCTCGGGGACCGGGTGGCCGCGCGGATGCTGCTGGTCTCGGCGGCACTGGACCCCGGCGCGGACACCCCGACCGCACCGCCACCGCGGACCGCGCCGGACCGCGCGGAGTTCCTCGCGGAGCCGCCGGGCGCGCCACGGCTGTACTACGCGACCGTGGCGTGGCTGGACTCCCTGGCGGCCGATCTGACGCGGATCGCCGGCGGGGAGTCCGTGCCCGGGGCGGGTGAGGGACGGACGGCTCGTCCAGCCGTCCGGCGCGGGTGAGGGACAGGCGGCCCGTCCAGCCGGCCAGCCGGGTTCCCGCGAGCGGGCGGGGTGAGCCTGGAACCGCCGCCGGACATACAGCGGGCGCGCCGGACGGGGGTCAAGTGCTGTCGGGCACGCGGAAGGCATGTCCTCGGCGTCACCGCTGCCCGGCGGACGTCTCCGCGTCGGCCGGCGCCTCCACCACGCGGTCGCCCGGATGCCGCAGGGCGCACAGGAAGGCGATGCCCAGGGCGACGGCCATGCCGTAGAACACCCATTGGTTGGCCTCGGCGAAGTCCATGCGGACGGCGCCCATCGCGTCCCGCATCGTCTCGGCGGCGGGACCGGTGCCCGTGGGCGGGCTGGAGTCACCCGCGCCCATGATGGACTCGCTGATGGTGCGGGCCGTGTCGCGGGCCTCGGCCGGTGGCACGCCGCGGCCTTCCAGGGTGTTCGTCACCTGGGTGTTGGTGGCATGGGTGAGCACGGTGCCGAAGACGGCCAGGCCGACGCTCGCCGCGTAGTTGCGTACGGTCTGGGTGACGCCCGTGACCTCCCCGTACGAGGGTCCGATGGCCCGGTTGACGGCGTCCGTGGAGGCGGGGGCGAGGATGAGGCCGATACCGGCGCCGGCCAGGGCGGCGTAGGGCCACTGGTCGTGCATGGACAGGTCGGTGAGCTTGCCGGCCCACAGCGCGAACCCGACCGCGCCCAGCGCCGCGCCCGTCTTGAGCGCGGGTCGCGCCCCTCGTTTGTCGAGGATCCGGCCGCCCCACTGCGAGGCGATGGCGAAGCCCGCGAAGAAGTACAGCAGGAACAGGGCCGCCTGGTTGGGTGAGGCGCTCAGCGAGACCTGGGCGTAGACGGAGGCGAAGAAGAACAGCGGGACGAAGGCGAGCATCGCGAAGAACAGCACCGCCGCGTCCACGGAGAACGCCCGGTCGCGGAAGACACGCAGGTCGATCAGGGGGGAGCGGACCCCGCGCTCGTAGCGTACGAACACGCCGAGGATCGCCAGGCCGCCCACGACGCAGATCCAGGTGGCGGCGCTGTCCCAGCCCCAGGACCAGGCCTGTTGGAAGCCGAGGACGCTCAGGCCCATACCGAGGGCCATCAGGGCGGCGCCGGGGATGTCGAGGCTGCCGGGCCGTCTGCGGTCGGCGATATGGGCCATGGCGGTCAGCACCAGCGCCACCACGGCGACGGGGACGTTGACCCAGAACACCGCGCGCCAGGTCCAGGCCGTGAGCCAGCCGCCCAGGAGCGGTCCGAGCGCGGTGAGCGCGCCGGACAGACCGAAGAACAGGGCCAGCGCGCGGCCGCGCCGCTCGGTCGGGAACACCGCGACCACCACGGCCAGCGCGGCGGGGAACAGCAGGGCCGCCCCCAGCCCCTGGGTGGCGCGGAACGTGATCATCCAGGGCTGTGCCGCGTCGCCCTCGGGGACGCAGCCGCACAGCACCGACGAGATCACGAAGACGAGCGTGCCGATCACGACCATCCGGCGTGGGCCGTACAGGTCGGCGAGACGGCCGCCGAGGGCGAAGAACGCGGCCAGGGCGAGCAGATAGGCGTTCACGACCCACTGCATGCCGGAGGCGGAGAGGCCGAGTTCGCGGACGATGTCGGGAGCGGCGATGGAGACGATGGTCTGGTCGATGAAGGTCATCGCGACCGCGAACATCATGGCCGCGAGTGCCACCGTCTGCTGTGATGCCGAGCGTCCCGAGGTCGTGGTCCCACCACGACCGAGGTGCGTTCCAGTCACCCCACCAGTCTGCGTCAGTCCGTGCGAAGGCGCAGCAGCGGACGCGAGCGGGGTGGTGCGGCGGCCCTCGCGGGGCGGGGCGCGGGCGGGCGTATGATCACCGAAAGGTCGCAGGTCAGAGCCGTCGGCAGGGGGATGCCGGGCCTGGCGGGACCGTGCCCGGGGGCCGGTGGGGGCCGCCTTCGGGGGGACATGTCGCTGTCGCGGAGAGGGAGAGGCGGGGCGGGGCGGTGGGAGTTCATGCTCGTCGTCCTGGCGAATACGTCAGGCCTGCCGGGCGGATACTGCTCGACGACTGTTTCGAGACGTCCGGGGAGTTCTACGCCTCGGGGACGTACTACTTCCAGCCGTCGCTGAGCCGGTTCCCGGAGGGACGGCGGGTCGAGGCCGAACTCGTGCCCGAGCCGCACAATCCGTGGGACGGATGGGCGGTGGCCTGCGACGTGGACGGGGAGCGGGTCGGCTACCTTCCCGCGGTCGCGGCGAAGATGTGGCACGACGTCGTAAGCGCGTGGAACCGCGCTGGTCTCGCGGTGTACGTCGGTGCCGTGACGAACCGTTGGACGGCGCCCGGCGAAGGCGGCCGCCTCGGTCTCACCCTGCCCAAGTGGGACTGGGAGGCGCTGCTGGACCTGGCGGAGGCCGCCGGGCTGCGCGCCGCGTGGGAGACGGCCGAGGCGGGCCTGACAGAGCGGCAGCGTCTCCTGCTGCGCGAGGACGGGGGCTACACGCCGGACGCGTCCGCCGCGCGGGCGTTGTACCGCGGACGTTCGGGGCATCCCGTGTTCACCTGGGGGGTGAAGCGGAACGGCGAGGACCTGTCCCAGCGCATGCCGTTCTGGTACGGGTACTTCGTCCGTGAGGAGATGCGGGCGGAGCAGGAGCGCCTGCGCCGTGCCCGCTGCCCACGGCTCCGTCGGGACCGGGGGGCGGTGCTGGCGGTGCTGCTCGGGGTCGACATCGGGCCGAACCTCACCTACGCCGGGTCGCTGGCCACGCTGCTGTGGCGGCGGATCGTCCACGCGCACGACGGCGAGGTGGAGTTGAGGGAGTTCACCCGGCTGGGTCTGTACGCCGTTCCGGCGAGCCTGGGCGCGGCGGTACCGGCACTGTGGGCCTCACTCGCCGTGCTCGGAGGAGGCTGACTCCATGTCCGTGGTCGTCTGGATCGTCGAGGGCACCTGGCCCGCCTGTGTGGACGCCGCACTCACCCTGGTGCCGGGGGACGCCGACATCGTCCTGCTGCATGTCACCCCGGCGGACGTCCCGGGCGCGGCACACGGCGCCTTCGCGGGGCTCCTCGGCCGCGGTCACCCCGAGCGCGACCCCGGCACCCGGATGGAACACCTAGCCGCCACCTCCGCCCGTCAGCTCCTCCAGGCGGCGGCCAACCGGCTGGCGCGCCCCTGCACCCTCACCGAGCGCACCGGCCGCGTCGAACACGAGGTCGTCACCGCCGCGCGGGACGCCGATCTGCTGATCCTGGCCCGCGACGGCGACCACACCCATCTGGGCCCGCACAGCCTGGGCCGGGCCGGACGCTTCGTCGTCGATCACGCCCCGTGCCCGGTACTGCTGGTCTGGCCCGAGCCGGCTCCGGGCCTGACCTCGCTGCCGTCCCCGCCGCCGGACCAGGGCTGAGGGCGGGGCGCCGAGGGGGTGTCCCGCCTGTGGACGTACGCCGACGCGCTTTCGGCCGGGGGCGAGGAGGTGCTCAGCTCTCCTCGACCGTCGCGGTGACCGGTGTTCCCGTCTCGACGGTCCGGCTGACCGTGCACAGCCGGTCGTGGGAGGTCTTCACCGCCCGCGGCAGGATCGCCCGGGCCCGCTCGGCCCCCTCGCCGTCCGGGAAGGACACGGAGAAGGTGACCTGAAGGCCGGTCAGCCGGTTGCCGAGATCGTCGCTGATCTTGTGGCCGCTCGCCACGATGGTGAACCGGTCCGGCTCGGCATGCCTGCCGGTGGCGACGTCCACGTCCACGGCGCTGCAGCCGGCCAGCGCGGCGAGCAGCAGTTCGACCGGCGTGAACTCGGTCTCCGAGCCGGGCTCAGAGGCGCTGCCGAAGGCGATGGTGCCGCCCCGGGTGTTCGTCGCGACGAAGCGGCCGGTGCCGGTGCGCTCGACGGTGACGGAGCGAAGGGTGTTGTCGGTCATGCCGCGACCCTAACGCCGTATCGGCCGTCACCCGGTCTCGACCGCCCTCGTCCCGGCCGGTACCGTCCGGCGGGCTCCGCGCACGGATGCTCCCGCGCGGGGACACGGCCCCAGGATGCTCCCGTGCGGGGACAGGGCCCCGCGGGCGGGCGGGCCGGGGGACGGCCGGTCGGGTGTCCGCCCCGGGCGGGGAGCGCGGCGCCCGCGCAGGGGCTGACCGCCGTGCGGCCCTTGGGCGGGCAGGCGCCGGGAAGGGCGCCGTACGCCCCGGTCAGCCGAGCAGGACACCGGGGTTGAGGATGCCGTGCGGGTCGAGTGCGTCCTTCGCCGCGCGCAGGGCCAGGGCGAAGGGCTCCGGACGCTGGAGGTCGTAGCCGGGGCGGTGGTCGCGGCCGACGGCGTGGTGGTGGGTGATGGTGACGCGGTGGCGGTGCAGCACGTCGGCCGCGACGGACTTGATGTCGTCCCAGACCGCGACCTCGTCGCCGGGACGGCCGGCCACGGCCACGGTGAAGTAGGGGGCCGCGCCGTCCGGATAGACTTGGGTGAGGCGGCAGTTGACGGTCGCGGTGTGCCCGGTGGTGCGCGACGGCCGGGTCGGGGCGCCGGCGTCGGCCCCTTGACGCGCCCAGGGGCCGGGGGCCAGGGCCCGGGGGCCGGGTGCGCCCAACGCGACGCCGGCCCCGCCCCGTTCACCGCTCGTCCTCGCCCGGCGGCGCCGCCCGGCGAGGATCGGCCGGCGTCCACTCGGCCCCCGTGCGTCGGCGGAACGCGGCGACGGCGCTCTCCACCGTCGGGAAGAAGTGGCGCGGGTCGATGGTGCGGGTGAGCTCGTACGCCTCGATCTTGCGCCGGACCGGATCCTTGAGCTCGGCGAAGACCAGGTGCACATGGTCGGCGTTGAGGGCCTCGTCGAGTTCCTCCAGCACGTCGGCGGCGGTGGTGTCGACGTCCGTCATCGGCTCGGCGGCCACGACGATCCACTCGGGCCGGGGCTCCGTACGGGCCAGCCGCCGCACCTCGTCGCGGAAGGTCTTGGCGTTGGCGAAGAACAGCGGCGCGTCGAACCGGTAGATCACCAGCCCGGGCAGCCGCTCGGCCCGCGGATAGGACCGTACGTCGTGATAGCCCTCCAGGCCCGCCACCCTCCCCAGGACGGTCGCGTACGGCCACCAGGCGCGGCGGAAGACGTTGAGCACGGACAGGGCCACGGCGATGGCGATCCCCGGCAGCACGCCCAGCAGGGCCACCCCGAGGAAGGCCGCGACCGACAGCAGGAACTCCATCCGGCGCTGGCGCCACAGCCGTACGCTGCCCGCCACGTCGGCGAGCGACAGCGAGGCGGTGATGACGACGGCGGCGAGGGCGGGCTGGGGCAGGTTGCGGAACATGCCCGGCACGAGCAGCAGCATGAGGACGATCAGCGCGGCGCCGACGACTCCGGTGAGCTGGCTCCTGGCTCCGGCGCGTTCCGCCACCGCCGTGCGCGAGCCGCTGGTGCTGACGGGGAAGCCCTGGAAGAGGCCCGCGGCCAGGTTGGCGACTCCGACGCCCATCATCTCCTGGTTGCCGCGCACCTCCTGGCCGGTGCGGGCGGCGAAGGCGGACGCGTTGGAGATCGTGTCGGCCAGGGACACCAGGGCGATGCCCAGCGCCCCGCCGACCAGCGGGGCGAGGTCGGAGGCGCGCACCTCGGGCAGGGTGAACGGGGGGAAGCCCTCGGGCAGTTCGCCGACCAGGCTCACACCGTGCTCGCCGAGGTCGAGGACCGTGACGGCGGCGATGGCCAGGACCACCATGACGAGCACGGCGGGCACCTTGGGCACCAGCCGCTGGAGCAGCAGGATCAGCACGATCCCGGAGATGCCGACGGCCGCTGCGGCCGGCACCACGGCCCCGTCGGCGATCTTCCGCACCAGCCCGACGCACTCCCCGACCAGGTTGTCGGCGTCGACCTTGAACCCGAGCAGTTTGGGCAACTGGCCGATCAGGATGGTGAGGGCCAGGCCGTTCATGTAGCCGATCATCGTCGGCTTGGAGATCAGGTCGGCGATGAAGCCGAGCTTCGCCACCGAGGCCAGGATCATGATCCCCGCCACCATGATCGAGAGCATGGAGGCCAGGGCGACCGCCCGGCCGGGGTCGCCGTCCGCCGCCACCAGGGGCAGCACGGTGGCGGCGATCATCGGCCCCAGCGAGGAGTCCGGGCCGAGGACGAGAATCCGGGACGGTCCGCACACCGCGTAGCCGAGCAGGCAGAGGATGGTGGTGTACAGGCCGGTGATGGGGGGCAGCCCCGCTAGTTCGGCGTACGCCATGCCCTGCGGGACCAGAAGCGTGGTGAGGACGATGCCCGCGACCACGTCCTTGGGCAGCCACTCCCGCCGGTACGCCGTCGCGGCCCGGACTCCGGGGACGGAGCCCAGCCGGGTCAGGATCGTGCCGCGGGCGGGGGCCGGGCGCTGCTCCCGCCCTTCGTCCGGCGGACCAGGATCGGAGGGTGGACCGGTCCTGTCGTCCGCCATCGCTGTCCATCCCTCCGGCTCGGGCCGACAGCCCACCCGAGGGGGGCCTCCCTGACCGGGAGCGGTTCAGGGGACGTCTGAGGGTACGCCGCCACGGTCATTCTCGGACCTGGGTCACAAGATCGCCCGCCGGGCCTGGCCGGTGTGAAGGGCCCCTACGACGCCCATGGCACGGCCCGCATCGGCGACGACGCCGTACCGGCCACGCCACGGTCACCTCCGAGCACTCGGCCGAGGACCTCGACGCAGGCCGGGCCGAGGGCGTCGTCTCCGCCGCGAAGGCCGCCGAGGCCGACGGACTCCGGGTGGAGCTCGGCGGCAACGCCATCGCGCTCACCGACTCCCCCGGCGGCATCGCCGAGATCGTCGGCGTGACCGTCGCCGCCGTCGTGCTGTTCCTCGCCTACGGCTCCCCCGCCGCCTCGCAGGTGGTTCACGGCGTGCCCCCGTCGCGACCGCCCTGACCGGCGTGGGGAACGCGTACCTCGGTATCGAACTGCTCGGCCACGTCATGACCGTCGCCGACTTCGCGCCCTCGCGGTCGGACGAGGGCGACCGTCCGGCACCCTGTCGCGGTCGGGCGCGGCCCGCCCGGGCCCGTGCGCGAGGGCGCCATCGCCCAGCGGATTCCGGCGGTCACCGCCGTGCCGAGCGGCCGCACGCACACGTCCTCGGCAACGGTGACCCGGGGCAACCGCAGCGCCCGTGAGGTCCACTCGGGCAGCAGGGAGACGGCGTCGGGGACGGCCGGCGGATCCCACGGCGGCCGTGGGCTGGGACCACCCTGGTGTCCAGGGCCGTTCGGCCCCATGTCGCCGACAGGGGCTGTGAGGTTCTCCACCCTCCGTTCGGGCGAACTGCCCGACGGGGCCCGGCTCGGACAGGCCGACCTGGACGCGGTGCCCCTTCCCGACGGCCTGGTCGCCTATCTGTGCGGGCCGCTGCCCTTCATGCGCGCCGTGCGCGGCGACCTGCTGCGCCGGGGGGTGCCGGCCGCCGGCATCCACTACGAGGTCTTCGGCCCGGACCTGTGGCTCGGCGAGCCGGCCTGAGTCCGGACCGAGGGGCGCGAGCACGGTGAGGTGCTCTCGACACGGGAGACCTGCCCGGGGCCGACCGCGCCGTGCTCAACCTCATCCGCACGACCCGCACGGAACCGGCTCTGCGGCTGGTCTGGCTTGAGGCTCACGGCGACGCCCTCCCGGTCCTCGCCGACCTGCTCGCCCGGCGCGCTCCGGAAGGGACAGCACGGACCTTCGCGTACGGGTGCACACGGCGACCCTGAACTCGGCCCTGCGCGCGGGTGCCGAGGACTTCGCCGTGCGCTTCGCGGCCGGGCCGACTCCCCGGCCGAGGAACTCGCGGGCAGCCTGTACGCCGCGCTGTGCGCCGCGTCGGAGGGGCTGCCGTACCGAGGGACGAGCACCTCGCCCGCCCAGGACCGGCGCGTCCGAGGGCCGGCCCGCCCGTCCTCACAGGCGGATGACCACCAGAGCCGTGTCGTCGGTGCTCGCCCCGGCGGGGAGCAGATCCGCGAGGAGCGCGTCGGCCAGGGCCTCGCAGTCGTCGGTCCGCCGCCGGACCAGGGTCGCGGTCAGCCGGTCGAGACCGACGTCGATGTCCTCGCCCCGGCGCTCGATCAGACCGTCGGTGTACAGCAGCAGCGTCGCACCCGGGGTGAACGGCACCCGCGCCTGGGGGCGGGCCAGCGGTTCGGGGCGGGCGCCGAGGGGTGGGTCGGTCGCCTCGTCGAGGAGGGTCACGGTGCCGTCGGCGTCGAGCAGGACGGGCGGCGGGTGCCCGGCGTTGCTGTGGACGAGGCTGTGGTCCTCCCAGTCGATGAAGACCGTCGCCACCGTCGTCGACAGGGCCCCGTCGACGGAACGCGCGTACACCTCCACCGCGTCCAGCGCCTGGGCCGGGCCGCCGGCGATCCGGGTGGCCGCGCTCAGGGCGCTGCGCAGCTGGCCCATCACGCAGGCCGCCGCGAGCCCGTGCCCGACCACGTCACCGACGGCCACCGCCATACGATCGCCGGGCAGGTCGACCAGGTCGTACCAGTCGCCGCACACATTGAGGTCACGGACGGCGGGCCGGTAGCGCACGGCGGCGCGGTGATGTCCGACGGGTCCGGGCGGGGGCATCATCGCCTCCTGGAGCCGCAGGGCGACCTCACGCTCGCGGGCGTGCGCCGTGCGCAGGCGCTCATTGACCTGCTGAAGCTCACGGGCCCGGGTGTACAGCTCGGCCTCCAGGACCTGGGCACGGCCGTTGTCGCCGGCCCCGCTGCCGTTGCCGCCGGCTCCACCGCCGTTGTCGCCCGCCCCGCCACGGGCCCGGATCAGCTCGGTGACGTCCTCCACCCGGTGCACGATGAGCGCGACCTGCCCGTCGGGCCCGAGCACCGGGGCGTTGACGGGACTCCAGTAGCGTTCCCGCCAGTGTCCGGCCGGTTCCGGATCGGCGATGTCGTAGCGCTGGAGCGCCATCGTGTCGCGCTCCCCCGTCGCCACCACCCGGTTCATCGACGCCTCGACGTCCCGCATGCCGCCGGCCGCGGCGGGGTCGTCGGTGTTCTCGGGGAAGGCGTCGAAGATGTACTGCCCGATGAGCTGCTCCCGTGTACGGCCGGTCTGCCGGACGAAGTCGTCGTCGACGTCGACGTACACGAGGTCGGGGGTGAGCAGGGCGATCATGCCGGGGAGGGCGTGGAAGACCGCCTCGTAGTCGATCTCCGGATCGCGCATTTCCGCCCACCTCGGCCCCGCAGTCGCTGTGCCTGTCCACGATAAGGAGGAAAGCGCCGATCGGCGCGGGCTCCGTGCCTCCTCCGCGGAACCGGCCGCTGCCCTCGCCACCGGTCTCCGTCCCGGACTCAACGGCTGAATTCGGGCGGTGGTCACGAGGCCGGGCGCCGCATGCTGGGTGCGGAGGTGCGCGGTGCGCTGCTCCGTGGATCCGGAACGTGGCCTGGAAATGGTCTGGCAACGCCCTGACCGGCGATTACGTCCCGTGCTGATGCGGTGCCGGGGGCCTGGCCGCCGTCGCGGGAGCCGCGCAGACGCCTGAGGCGCCCGACGGTGTCGTGACGCTCGTGCTGGGCTTCGAGCACCGGATCCGGGTCAGCGACGTGGCCGAGAGTGCCGCCGTCGCCGAGGTGGCCGGAACGACCGCCCGCAGCGGGTCCGTGGTCCCGGCCGCCGGATGGCACACGCGCCTGCTGTCGGCGCCGCGCGCTGCGGGGCGGCACTCGGCGAGCACGGCGGCCGGTGGTAGGGCATGCGGGGCGCGCTCGCGCCCCGGGCGGCGTACACCCCCCGTCGGGGTCACCGTGCACGAGTGGGCCGGGGGCGTCCTCGGCCCGGCGGAGCTCGTCGGCCGCCGCGTGGACGAGCGCGGCGACACACCGGCCTGTCCGCCCGGCTGGGCGAAAAGCGGCTCCGGTGGACGGTCGTCCCGTCCGCCGGAGCCGCCGCGCCGTGCACCCTGGCGCCATCGCTCCTCGCCGGGAGGGGCGCTCCATTCCCCTCGCGGGGACGGTCAGTTCTCCTGGATCACGGAGAGGACGTTCCCGGCGGGGTCCGTGAACCACGCGATGGCGGCCGGGCCGTCGTCGCCCCCGCCGCCGCGGACGACGCCCTTGTCGTCCTGTTCGAAGCCGGGGTAGCGCTGAAGGCTCACACCGCGCCGCTCCAGCCAGGTCACGGCCTCGTCGATGTCGTCGACCGGGAAGTTGAGGATCGTGAAGGTCGCGGCCGTGTGGTTGTCCTTCGGGTAGACCAGGACCCGCGCTCCGCCGCCGATCTTGAGGGTCAGCATCCGCATGTCCCCCTGCCCGGACTCCTCGACGTCGAGACCGAGCGTCTCACCGTAGAAGCGGCGGGCCCGGTCGAGGTCGTCGACCGAGAAGCCGCTGAACGCCTGCGTCTGTCCGAGCATCCGAGTGTCTCCTTCGCGGGTGATGCGTCCTGCCCCCAGGGCACACCAGCCCCCACGCGCAGGGGTGCGCGCCACGCGCGCGGCGTCCGGATGGTCGTGTGCCCTTCACTCTCACGAAGAGCGGGTCAGGGCCTTCGCGCGCCGGAGGCCGCGGCCGCGTTCGTCGCGTCGCAGCGGGTGGCCTCGTCCTCGCCGCCGCCCGCACGCGTGAGGTCCCGGTGCGCACGGGCTTCGGCGACGATGTCGGCGGGACACGGGGGTGCGGCCGCGGAGGCCGCGGCGGAGTCGATGACGGCCATCACGACAGCAGCGGCCACGCACAGGAGGCCGACGGCGGTGAGCCAGACCCGGACGGCCGTGTCGGCCCGGCCACCCGGCGTGTCGGGCGGGCAGCAGTCGCAGCCGCGGGTGTCCCCGGCGGCCTCCTCGATCCAGTAGGCGCCCAGCAGCCGACCCCGCAGCAACACTCCGGATGAACCCAAGTCGTTCATGCGTCGTTCAACGAGCCGGACCCCGCCGGGTTCTCACATCAGCGGATCTGTCACACAAAGAGGGAACGATTCTGCAATGCGGTGTACGCGGCTTCCGCACGCGGTAGGGGCGGCCGGACACGCCGGTGCCCCGGGGTCCCGCACAGCGGGGCACCGGGGCACGTCGCGTCCTGGCCTCCGGACAGGAGGACGGAGGCGTCAGCGGCGGGTCGAGCGGCGCCTGGTGCGCATCAGGAGCACACCTCCGGCGGTCAGGAGGGCCGAACCGGCCGCGGCGGGCCACAGGTTGGCGCCCGTCTCGGCGAGCGGGCCGCTCTCGCCCTGCGGCGCCGAGACCTGCTGACCGCCCGCGGAGCCCGGATCGGTGTAGTCGGGCTGACCACCGGCTTCCGTCGCGGTGGCGGCCGGGGAGGCCGCGGCGTTCGGGGTGCCGGCCGACTTGGGCTCCACGACCGGTGTGTCACCGGCCGGGGCCTCGGTCGGGCCACCGCCGGGGGCTTCGGGCTGCTCCACGCCGGGGGCTTCGGGCTGCTCGTTGCCGGGCGCCTGCGGCTGCTCCTCGACCGGGGCCTTCGTGGGCTCGTCGCGGGGAGGCTCGGACGGCTCGTAGCCGGGCGCTTCGGAAGGCTCCTCGCCCGGGGCTTCGGTCGGGCCGCCGCCGTCACCGGCATCCCCACCGGGCGGCTCCTCGGTGCCGTCGCCCGGTTCGGCCGGCGGCTCCACGCCGCCGTCGCCACCGCCCTGCGGGTCCTCCGGAGCGGCGGTCGGCTGCTCCCCGGCACCGTCGTCGCCGCCTCCGGCACCGGCGCCGCACTGACGGCCGCCGTTGATGCAGTCGACCATCTCCCCCATCAGGTCCTCGGCGAAGACGTTGATGAAGTCGCCGTGGTCGGTCTGGGGCTTGTGAAGCTGCTCGGGGAAGGAGTCGACCGCGAACAACGGGGTCGTACGGCCACCGTCGTTCAGGCTCGGCGCGTCGACGTCGTAGACGATGCGCTGCACCAGCTGCGGGATCGCCCGGAACCCGGAGGGGCAGTTGCCCGAGCCGTCGGCGAAGGCCACATGGGTGCGGTGGTTGGCGCTGTCGATGTTGCGGCCGTCCCAGCAGCTCTGGAACTTGAAGGTGCGCACCACGTCGCTGCCGGACGGGCAGAGCGGGTACTTGTCCTTCAGCTGACGGTCCTCGAAACCGGTGCAGCTCCAGGAGGCGTTGGCGTTGCCGGGGCCGTTGACGAAGGACTTGGCGTCGCCGGTGATGATGCGCAGCAGCCGGGGCATCGCGGTGACCTCGCTCACCGGGCTGCCCACGAAGGTCAGAGTGACGTCCCTGGGCGTGACGATCTCTCCGGCGTTGCCCTCGATGCCGCCGCCGGGCGACTGGGCGTCCTGCTCCTGGTCGCCGTTCTGGAGCCGCAGCACGGGCCAGTAGTACGAGGACTTGTCGCCCTGGTCCACGCAGCTGGTGCCGGCGGCCGCGAGGTCGTCGTCGCTCGCGAAGGCGTCGTTGTCCTGGTTGCCGATGTAGTCGTGGAAGTGGTGGGCGCCGTTGGCGACTCCGGGCGCGACGATCACGTTGTCCGAGTTGAACAGGCCCTGCGCGTTCACGCCGCAGTTGCTGGCGAACGCACCGCGCGAAGCGCCCTCCGACTGGGGCGGGTCGGCCGCGGCAGGCTGGACGGTGGTGATGTCGGCGTAGTCCGCGGCGACGGGGCCGTTGCCGCCCTGCCCGCCGATCCCGCCCTGTCCGCCGTCGCCCTGTTCGCCGCCGTCCGCCTGCCAGTTGTCCTCGTCCTGGCCGTCCGATCCGTCCGCCGCGCCTGAGTCCTGCGCGCCTTCGGCCTCTCTGAGGGTGCAGGCGGCCAGCGGTTCGAGGCCTTCCGGCCGCTCGCCCGCGCCTTCCAGCACCGCGGCGATGCGCTCGATCGTCGCCGCCCGCTGGTCCGACAGCGGCTTCACGATCAGTTCCTCGGGCGAACCCGAGGCCGAACCTCCGCTCTGCTCCTGGAGCTGCCGGTACGCGTCGGCGATCTGCTGGTCCAGCAGGGCGAGTTCCTTGTCCACTGCCTCGCGCGCGGCGGCCGGCACCGAGGTGAGCCGTTCGCCCACGTCGGGGCAGTCGATCGTGGCGGCGCCCCACGCGCTCGTCGTCTCAACGGCGTTGCCGCCCGCGCCACTGTCCGTGGCGGAGGCGTACACGTTCACCGCCACCAGTCCTCCACCGCCCAGCATCAGGGCGACGGCTGCAAAGGTCGCGCGTCTGGCACCGGTCGGGCGTCTGCGCGTGTTGCGTCCCACGTTCGTACTCCTACGCGTTGGTCTACGCGGTCATGAGTTCCCCCTGGGGTGTCATACGCGGTGGTGCGCCCGAGTGTTCAATCGAAACGGGAATCGACCGGAAACCCTTCCGCCGCGCAGGTCACGCGCGTCCGCCGGAGCTCGGGGGCCGCCAGGGCCCGGGAGCCGCCGAGGGTCAGGAGCCGCCGAGGGTCAGGGGCCGCCGATCGCGCCGAGGTCGAGATTGGCGACGCTGTGATGCCAGGCCAGGGCGATGAGGACCAGCAACACCCCGTAGGAGGTGGCGGGGACGGCGATCCACCCGTCGAGATACGGGGCGGCCTTGACGAGCATCAGAACGATGTACAGCACGTCGATCAGGCCGACGCCCGCATAGGCGATCAGGATCGCGGCGCGCTGCCAGCGGACGGCGGTGTGGAGGTTCAGGGCCCGCTCGCTGGCCGTGACGCCGATGGTGGTGCGGTCCAGCCCGGAACCGGTGGCGGGCTCCACCGCGTCCAGAAGGGCCTGTTCGAGGGTGAGGATGGAACGCGCCCGCACGCCGGCCAGGTTGACCAGCTGCGCCTGGAACGCCAGTACGCACACCAGGGGGAAGGGCAGCAGGCTGATCGCCCAGCCCAGCAGGTCGAGTTTGTCGTAGAAGGCGATGGTGCCGACGAGATAGGTGACGGCGGCGCCCATTGTGGCGAGGCTGACGGTGAGGGTGCTGGAGCGGTCGGCGCGGTCGGACTGGTAGATGGCCGTGAGCACGTGCAGGCGGTCGGACAAGAGGTCTCCTCGGTCGACGGGACCGGCGGTCTTCACGAGGTCCGCGCGGACCGCTCCGGTTTGCCGCGGGCCCCTCGGCCGCGCCTGTCGGCCGGTTCGCGCGGCCAGGTCACGGCGTGTCCGGGCCGGGTCCGGGTGATCCGTTTCTGAGACGCTGCACGGCGGCGAGCATCGTGGCTTCGGCCTCGTCCAGGGCGCCCCGGCGGGACAGCAGGTGCTCGATCTCGTCGAAGCGCACGGTCGCGTCCCGGTAGCCCAGGGCGCGCAGGGCCGCGACCCGGTCGGGGGCGAAATCCATCAGGCCGGTCAGCGGTCCGAAGGGGCCGGGCGGGACGACCGGCACGCTGGGCCGGATGTCGACCCGCAGAAGACCGGTCGCCGCGCCCGGCGCCACGGGGGCGTCGGGGTGCAGATGCAGGACGACGAGGATGTCGCAGTGCTCGGCCGAGGCGAAGGCGCGCACGGGGGTACGGTCCCCGCGGCCGAGCCCTCCGTCGAGGTAGGCGCAGCCGTCGATCACGCGCGTCGGGAAGATGAACGGCAGGGCGGCGCTGGCCAGCACCGCCTCACGGACCTGGAACGCCGCGAGGTCGTTCAGCCTGATGATGCTGGCGCGGGACCCGCCCATCCACCGGGCGATCTCCACGAGGTGGCGCAGTTCCTCGGGGAGGCCCTGGTGGTCCATCAGCGGATAGGCGGTGACCCACACGGGCAGCCCGGCCCGGATGCGTTCGGGGTCGACCGCCTCGTCGATCAGTTCCTCCAGCAGGGCGGTGCGCTCCTTGAGTGCCAGGAGGCGCGGGAGAAGGCGTCGCATCTGCCGTGCCGTGCCCTCCACGGCGACGCCCGCCTCGTCCAGCGGCAGCCCCCGGCTGTCGGACGGCGCGATGCCCATGCGGGTCGTGAAGCGCTCCCAGAAGGCGGCGAGCCGCTCGACTCCGTGGAGGAACGACTCCGCGCCGGCCAGGACGGCACCGTTGAGGGCGCCGATGCTGGTGCCCGCGATCGCGGACACCTGGGCGCCCCGCTCCGCCATGTAGTCCAGGACGCCCAGTTCATAGGCGCCTTTGGCCCCGCCGCCCGCCAGCACCAGGCCGATGCGTACGGGCGTGCGCGGGGCGCGCGGCGGCCGTGTCCGGTCGGCGGGGCCGGGGGACGGGGCAGCTCGGGGGGACAGCGGGTCACGGGCCACCGCCAGGGCCTCGCGTCCGAGGCGGGCGAAGTCCCCCGGCCCGGTCATGGGGCACCTCCGAGCCCCCGGAGCCGGGAGCGGCGGGCAGCGGCCTCCGTGAACTGCTCCCTGACGACCTGGCGGAGCAGTTCCTCGACGGTCAGGCTGGCGGCGACATAGCTGCTGCCGTTGCCGACGGCTCTCCTGAGTGCCGTTCCCGCGACGGCCTCGGGGTCCGCCTCCGACGCCGCGCTCGCCTGTGCCGTTCCGCTCAGCGCGGCGCTCAACGGGCCGCGTTCGCAGGACAGTCCGTCCGGCAGGCCCTCGCCCAGCAGTTCGGCCACCATGAGCCGGTGGTCGTCGCTGGGCAGATGGCGGGTCGCCTCGGCCAGCATCCCCGCGACGGATCGCACGCCCTGGTACCACGGCGTGGGCGGGTCCTGGAGCATGCGACCGACCAGCTCGCGCTCGATGTGCCCGCCGCCCTTGTCGGTGGAGAGCTCCCCGGCGGGGCCGGTGGCGACCTCACGGGCCAGCAGCACCGCGCCGAACAGCCACCCCAGCTTCGGATCGGGCAGGGGGTGGCGCCAGCGGCGTACGGCGTTGTCGATGGCCAGGCTGCTCTCGATCTTGCGCAGCCGCTCGTCGTGCTCCCCGAAGGCGTGCCCGGTGCGTTCCGCCAGTTCCGCGACCACGAACGCGAGTTCCTGCACGCCCTTCTCCGTCCCCCGCAGGCGCGCGTCGAGCTCCTCCGTCCGGCCGCCGACCCGGCCGACCTCGTCGGCGACCTCGGCGACCGCGAGGTCGGTGACCGCCAGTCGTCCGGTGAGGCTGGACACCCAGGAGAGCGTGTCGCGCTGGGCGCCGATCAGGGAGCCCTTCACGATGAGGTCCCTGCGGCGTCTGTGGCCGGTGACCTGGCCCAGGAACCTGGCGAAGAAGCCCTCACGCACGGTGGCGCGTACCAGGTCGTCGGCGGTGTGCAGGTCGTTGAGGAGTTCGAGCAGGAGCCGGTCGCCCACGAGGGGGACCCCGCTGGCGACGTCGGACGGGTTCAGCGCTCTCTTCACGGGCCGACCGCCGGTGCCACGAACACGAAGGGGGCGCTGTAGGTCTGCGGGCGGTCGCCGACGACGCCGTAGGAGGGCGCGACCAGGAACTCGGGCGAGGCGCCCTCGGGCGGCGAAGGGTTCCATACCTGGTACTCACCCGTGGGCAGGTCCGTCACGTCCACCGAGAAGTCCAGTTCGGCCGTGAGCGAGAGGTCGGCCACGGTGCCGCGCAGGTCGGCCGCTTTGCGGAACACCGCGCTGAACTGGCCCCTGAACTGGGCCTCATCGGTTGCGTGCCCGAGCTCGCGCAGCCGGGCGAGGACGTCTTCCGGCTGCTTGGTCAGCGGCTCGCCGAGCGGCTGGAACAGCTGCTCCACGAGCTGGGCGACAGCCCGGGCACGGCGCCGCGCCAGCTCCATGTCGTCCTCCTCGGCCTGCTTCGGACAGAGCAGGCGCCCCAGGGTGAGCAGGTCCTGCCGGACCAGCGTCTGGTATTTCTGGGCCAGTTCGAGGTGCCGGTGGTGCTTGTCCGAGGTGGCTCGGCCGTCGTCGATCGCGTCGCGCACCCCTTTGTCCCGCAGGGCGTCCAGCAGCAGGTCCAACTTCTGGGCCACCCCGTCGAGCCGCTCGGCGAGGGCGTCCACGGCCTTGAGCACGGCCTCTCCCCTGAGGCGCGTCTGCGTGACGAGGAATTCGCTCTGCCGCTGCAGGCCCTCGTGCAACTCGGTGCGCAGCGAGTGGAACCCGGTTTCCAGGTCACGCTGGTCCTTGTCCCGCTTGGACGATGAAGCGCCCTTGCCTCCCCGCCAGACGCGCGTGTCGGCGTACAGACTCGCCTCGTCCTCACCCTCCTGGCCGGTTCTGTACGTGTCTTCGTGCATGGGTCAGCTCCCCGCCTTGCCGTGACGTCCGTACAGCTCGGTGAACTCGATCGTCGCCTTGCGGCGCACCCCGCTGATGCGGTCCCTGGTCTCCACCGCGATCTCCGTGCCGCCGAACGCGTAGTACACATCAACGAGTCGCTTGGACGAGTCCTGATTCACCGAACCGGAGACGTCCGCCACCACCGTGCCCAGGTGCTCGCAGCCCGGATCGTCGGTGTACTGCGGGTCGTCGCTGTAGGTGGCGTAGAGCCCGATGTCGAAGGACTGGAGGTCGCGTTGGGGGATCCGCAGGGAGGAGTTCTTGAGTGCGCCGGTCTCGACCACGTCACCGCGCCGGACCACCACATGCATCCGTCCGCTGCACATGATCTCGCCGTCCTCGTCGATGAAGCGCCTGCGCTGGGGGTCGACACCGTCACGGAAGGGCTTCGAACAGGCGTAGGCGTACGTGTACTTCGAGCGGCGGCCCCAGACCACCGAGGGGTCGTAGGCGAAGTGGACGGCTCCGCCCAGCACGGCGACCGCGGGGTCCTGGGGGATCAGCACCTCGACCTCGTCACCGAAGCGGTGGGCGATCCGGTCACGCAGGTAGGTGGAGCGGGCGAAGCCGCCGACGATGACGATCTGGTTGACACCCTTGAGCGGGCCGCCGTCGATGACGAGCTGCCGCTGGCGTTCGATGGTGTCCAGGACCGGCCCGACCACCGCCTCGTGCAGCATGGCGACCTCGGCCGGGGTGAGCACGAGGTGATAGGGGTCGCCGTAGGCCTCCTCCGCGAGCCGATCCCGGGTGGCCCGGGGCAGCGCCTCCCACAGCCGGCCCGGGATCTCGATGTCGCAGGGCGTGGTGATGACGGGCGCGCCGCCGGGCGCCGTCTCGGAGTGCAGACCGACCTTCCACTCCTCCCAGCGGTCCTCCAGCAGCGCGATCTCCTTCGGGTGGGAGACCGTCAACGCCTTCAGTTCCTCGACCCCGAACCGGTCGGCGAGGACCCGGTCGACGAAGTGCTGGTTGATGTACGCCGAGCCGTGGGCTCCGCCGTCGGCGAGGCCGATCTCGGCCAGCCGGTCGTCCCCGACGCCATCGGCGCGGATCTGGTAGCTGGTGATGTCGACGGTGCCGCCGCCGCAGTCGACGACCATGAACCTGCTGCCGGCCGTCCAGACGTCGAGCCGCCCCTCCGGCCGCGCCGGACCGAGCAGGGTGCCGGAGGTGAGCGCGCAGTACACGGCCGCCGCTTCCGGCTCGCTCACCAGCAGCAGCCGCTCCTCGTCGGCGGGCAGGCCGGCCGCCACCGCGGCGTCACGCATCGCGCGCTTCTCGGCGTCCTTCCAGATCGCGGGAACGGTGATGCACCAGCGGATGTCGTCCCCCTCGTAGGCGAGGCCACTGCCGCGGTAGCTCGTCGCGCCGATCTCCTCCAGCGCCGTCCGGTACAGCTTGCCGAGGTAGGCGGTGATCAGTGACCGCACGATCCGGCGGTCGGCCCGGGCGAGCCTGCCGAGGAAGCGCGGCACGTCGGAGGGAGGGGCGTCCGACCTCAGCGCCATCTTGAATCGGCTCGCGTATCCGAATTTGTTCGGATTCTTTTGGTTGAGCTCGATCTGCCAGCGCCTTCGCGCCTCGTAGCCGAACTCCTTCACCACCCCTTGCCCGTCCACCAGGATGGCCGTCAGGTCCTTCGGATAGCGGCTGCTGCCACCGTGCTTCACGAAGTCCTGGTAGGCGATGTAGCGATTGTTGGTCACGTCCTGCAAATTCGACACGGTCGCCCATGCGAACCCGGATCCATGTGTGCCGAAATCAATAGCCACCACGACTTTGGGCACGAACACGCCTGTTGAAACACTCATACTGTCCCCCTGAGCCCCGACGAGGGCATGCCGAGCCGCGTCGTCCGAGCCGGTCCGCAACTAAAAGATCACGTCGCCCCAACCACTCGAGAAGTGGCCTGCCTTCCGCTCCCCCACCGTCAACACCCCTCGCACGAGGGGCGCTTGATTCAGGTGTTCTTCATTCCCGTGAGGGTGCACTGAAAACTAGTTCAGCGGCAGCGAATAAGGAGAGGTCAGTCACTCGCCACCCGGGCCGTCCGTATCAAGGCCGTCCCACGCTTCCTCCGTGTCCGGAGCCTCGTCGGGCCCGTGTTCGAAGTCGTCGTGCGGTTCCAACTCCGCGTGCTGATCGACAGCGTCGGACTCCGGGGCGCCGGACGGGTCCGGGGCGCCGGGCAGGAGACCGCGGCCGTTCTTGTCTGAACATGCTCGTCGCACGGCGTTTCGACGTGACGTCGGCGGCCGGCCGGGAGCAGCGGGACCATGCGATCGAGGATCTGCGCCGTGCCCTCGTCAACGACACCGCCAGAAGGATCGCGCGGAACGACCCGTGCTTCGCCGGGCTTCTGTCCGACCCCCGCTTCCTGGAGCTGGTGCGGGAGGGGCCGACGGCGGTCGCGGTGGCACGGTCGTTGGCGAGCCGACCGGAGCGCTCCACCGCGCGGAGGCGGCCGCCGTGGCCGCCCGGCCCGCAGGCGGGTGCGCCCAGGCGACTGCTCAGGCCGTGTGCGCGAACACCTCCCGGGCCGCCGTCTCCGCGACGGCGCGGTCCGTCGGGACCAGGCCGATGCGGGTGCGGCGGTCGAGGAGGTCCGCCTCGTCGAGGGCTCCTTCGTGGCGGACGGCCCACAGGAGTTCGGCGCCGGTGACGGGGTGTCCGGGGACGACCGGGCGGGCGAGGGACGGGTCCTTCAGGCCGAGGGCGTGCACGGCTCGGGCCTCGGTGCCGTAGCGGCGTACGAGGCGGGCGGGGACGTCGAGCCGGGCGAGGGTGCCCGGGTCGGCGGCGCCGACGAGGGGGACGGAGGCGGTGCGGCAGGGGCCGGCGAGCAGGCGCCGGGCGGCCACGGCGGCGTCGACGGCGTCCTGCGCCATGCGCCGGTAGGTGGTGAGCTTGCCGCCGACGACGGTGACGACGCCGTCGGGCGAGGTCAGCACGGCGTGCTTGCGGGAGATGTCGGCGGTGCGGGCGCCCTCGGTGTCGAGCAGGGGGCGCAGACCCGCGAAGGCGCCGACCAGGTCGTCTCGGTGGACGGTGACGTCGAGCGCGGAGCCGAGGACGTCGAGGAGGAAGCCGATGTCGGTCTCGGGGACCTCCGGCACGTCGGGGACGTCGCCGTCGACGGGTTCGTCGGTGAGGCCGACGTAGACCCGGCCGTCGCCCTGGGGCAGGACGAGGACGAACCGGTTGGTCTCGCCGGGGATGGGGATGTGCAGTCCGGCGGCGAGCCGGCCGAGGGCCTCGGAGCGCAGCACGAGGTGGGTGCCGCGGGAGGGGCGCAGGCGTATGCCGGGGACGAGGCCGCCGGCCCAGACGCCGGCCGCGTTGACGACGGCGCGGGCGCGGATGCGCAGTTCCCGGCCGGTGGTCTCGTCGCGGACGAGGGCGCCGTCGCCGCTGAGTTCCAGGGCGCGGGTGCGGGTGAGGACGCGGGCGCCGTGGGCGGCCGCGGTGCGGGCGACGGCGGTCACCAGACGGGCGTCGTCGGTGAGCTGGCCGTCCCAGGAGAGCAGGCCGCCGCGCAGGCCGCCGGGGCGCAGGGCCGGGGCGAAGTGGCGGGTCTCGACGGCGGACAGGGTGCGGGGGGCGGGCAGCGTGCGGCGTGAGGTGCGGGCGGCGGCGCGCAGCATGTCGCCGGCCAGGAAGCCGGCTCGGGCGAGGGCGGCCTGACTGCGGCCGACCAGCGGGGTGAGGGGCAGCACGAAGGGCTGGGCGCGGACCAGGTGCGGGGCGGTGCGTTCCATGAGGATGCCGCGTTCGACGGCGCTCTCGTGGGCGACGTCGAGCTGTCCGGAGGCGAGGTAGCGCAGCCCGCCGTGGATGAGCTTGGAGCTCCAGCGGGAGGTGCCGAAGGCGAGGTCGTGGGCGTCGATCGCGGCGACGGTGAGCCCGCGGGTGGCGGCGTCGAGGGCGGCGCCGGCTCCGGTCGCGCCGAGGCCGACGACCAGGACGTCGACCTGGGTGCCGTCGGCGAGTTCGGCGAGTTCGCGCCGGCGGCGTTCGGCGTCGAGCGAGGATCCGGGCAGGTCGGGGCTGCTCGTGGGGTTCATGGCGTGAGGGTCCTCTCCAGCAGCGTGCGCAGTTCGTCGAGGAAGGCGGCTTCGCTCAGTTCGGGGTCGGTCTCGTCGGTCATGGTGCGCAGCGAGAGCGTGAAGGACTGGACGACGAGCAGCAGGGAGCGGGCCTGGAGGTCCGTCCGCGCGCGCCGTACGGATCCGTCCTGATGGCCCTCGTCGAGTGCGGCGGCGAGGAGCTCCAGGAGGGCTTCCTGGCTGGCGCCTCTTCGGTCGAGGATGTAGGGGAGCAGCAGTTCGGGGTCGACGTCGACGATCTTGTGGAAGAGCGGGTGGGCGCGGAACGCGGCGGTTCCCTCGACGAGTCCGTCGACGATGCGGTCGCGCACGGGCCGGGGTTCGTCGGCGGGCGGCATGGCGCCGACGGCGACCCCGATCCACTCACGGGTCATCAGGTCGCCGACCAGGGTGCGCACGTCGGGCCAGCGCCGGTAGAGCGTCATCCGGGAGACGCCCGCGCGCCGGGCGACATCGGTGAGGGTGGTGCGCCGTACGCCGACGGCGAGCACGCAGTCGCGGGCGGCGTCGAGTACGGGATCGGCGTCCGAGGCGTTGTGACGAATGGGCGTCATGTGTCACAGTGTAATGCAGCGCGGGGCGAGCGCCGGCGCCGTCCGTGGACCGACCGTGAGGAACCTTTCGAAGTGGACATGTTGTGGAGCGGCTGGGGCGACCCGGCCAAGGCGGCCCCGCTGCCCGACTCGGTGACCGGCCTGCTGCGGGACCTGCTCGGCGTCACCCCCGGCGCGAGCGGCCCGGCGGACCTCGGCGACATCGCGGTACCCGCCCCGGCGCTCACCGACGAGGCGCGCGCCGCGCTGAGGGCGGCCGTCGCCGCGGAGGACGCGCTGCGCGAGGACGCCGAGAGCCGCATCCGGCACACCCGTGGCAAGTCCACCCCCGACCTGCTGCGCATCCGCGCGGGCGAGGTCGACGACATCCCGGCCGCCGTCCTGCTGCCCGCCGACCACGACGAGGTGCTGGCCGCCCTGCGTGTCTGCGCCGCGCACGGCCTGTCCGCCGTCCCGTTCGGCGGTGGCACGTCCGTCGTCGGCGGGCTCACTCCGCAGACGAAGCGGCCGTTCGTGGCGCTCGACCTGCGCCGCCTCGACCGTCTCCTGGCGGTCGACGAGGTGTCCCGCACCGCCACGCTCCAGCCCGGACTGCGCGGACCGCGGTGCGAGGCGCTGCTCAACGAGCGGGGCTTCACGCTCGGCCACTTCCCCCAGTCGTTCGAGTGGGCGACCGTCGGCGGTTTCGCCGCGGCCCGCTCCAGCGGCCAGGCCTCCTCCGGGTACGGCCGCTTCGACGAGATGGTCCTCGCCCTCACCGTCGCCACGCCCGAGGGCACCCTGGAGACCGGCCGGGCCCCCCGCTCGGCCGCGGGCCCCGACCTGCGCCAGCTCGTCCTCGGCTCCGAGGGCGCGCTCGGCGTCATCACGGCCGTGACCGTGCGCATCCGCCCCCTGCCGCGCAAGCGGGTCTACGAGGGCTGGCGTTTCGCCTCCTTCGAGGAGGGCACCGCCGCGCTGCGCCGCCTCGCGCAGGACGGCCCGAGGCCCACCGTGCTGCGTCTGTCCGACGAGACGGAGACGTTCATCGGCCTCGCCCAGCCCGACGCCATCGGCTCCGCCGACGCCCCGCAGCCCTCCGGCTGCATGGCCGTCACCGGCTACGAGGGCACCGAGGAGGAGACCGCCGCCCGGCGCGCCGCGGCCCGAGAGGTCCTGCTCGCCTGCGGC
Organism: Streptomyces sp. NPDC006458; assembly: GCF_040612135.1. Lineage (NCBI taxonomy): Bacteria > Bacillati > Actinomycetota > Actinomycetes > Kitasatosporales > Streptomycetaceae > Streptomyces > Streptomyces sp. NPDC006458. The sequence goes on from NZ_JBEXPR010000025.1 coordinate 42,885, forward strand.
GGCGAGTACCTCGGCGAGGAGCCCGGCGACCGCTGGGAGCACGGCCGCTACAACGCCCCCTACCTGCGCGACGCGCTGCTCGACGCCGGCGCGTTCGCCGAGACGCTGGAGACGGCCGGATTCTGGTCCGCGCTGCCGGGCCTGTACGCGGCCGTGCGCGAGGCCCTGACCGCCACCCTGACCGCGGCCGGCACGCCGCCGCTGGTCATGTGCCACATCTCGCACACCTACGAGAACGGCGCCTCGCTCTACTTCACGGTCGTCTCGGCGCAGGGCGAGGACGCCGTCGCCCACTGGGAGCCGGTGAAGCAGGCAGCGAACGACGCGATCCTGGCGGCCGGCGGCACCATCAGCCACCATCACGGCGTAGGCACCGACCACCGCGACTGGTACGCCCGGGAGATCGGCCCGCTGGGCATCCGGATGCTCCAGGCCGTCAAGGCCGAGGTCGACCCGGCCGGGGTGCTCAGCCCCGGCGTCCTCCTCCCCGTCCGCTGACCCCGGCGCGCCCCTTCCCCGCGCCGTTCACTCTCCCCGCGCCGTTCCCTCTCCCCGCGCCGTTCGACTTCCCGCCGTCCGTCCCGTTCCCTGCCGCCCGGAGGCCTGATCCATGCGACAGTTCACCGCCGTCGTCAACCCCGCCGCAGGCGGTTCCAGCGGGGCGGCGGGCCTGCTCCCGCTGGCCAGACTGCTGCGGGAGGCGGGCGCGCGGCTCGACACCGAGTACAGCCGCAGCCTGGAGCACGCCCAGGAGCTCGCCCGGCGGGCCGGGGCGCGGGGACACGTCGTGCTCGCCGTCGGCGGTGACGGCATGGCCGGCTGCGTCGGCGGCGCGCTCAGCGGCACCGACACCGTGTTCGGCCTGGTCCCCGCCGGGCGCGGCAACGACTTCGCCCGCGCTCTCGGCCTGCCCACCGACGCCCCCGGCCTCGCCCGGGTGCTGCTGGAGGGCACACCCCGCGCCGTGGACACCATCGAGGTGGAGTCCGCGGTGCACGACCGGGTCCACGTCCTCGGCAGCGTGTACGCGGGTGTCGACGCGGTGGCCAACCACCACGCCAACACCTCCCGGCTGCTGCGCGGAGCGGCGTCGTACTACGCGGGCGGCCTGCGCGCGGTCCTCGGCTGGCGGCCCGCCGCCTACCGGCTCACCATCGACGGCGTGCCGTACGAGCGCACCGGCTACACCGTCGTCGCGGCGAACTCCGGCTACTACGGCTTCGGCCGCAACATCGCCCCGGGCGCCCGCCTCGACGACGGACTGCTGGACGTCGTGGTCATCTCGCACGCCCCGAAGCGGCTGTTCTTCACCATGATGAACGAGCTGAAGACCGGCGCCCATGTGCGGCGGCCCCAGGTCGAGGTGCTGCGCGGCAAGGAGATCCGCATCGAGGCCGACCGCACCGTCCCGTACGGCGCGGACGGAGAGGTCGACGCGGCCCTTCCGGTGACGGTACGGGTGCGGCCCGGGGCACTGAACGTCCTGGCCTGAGGCGGCAGCGCACCGCGCGTCCTCACCGCCGGCGGTGCCGGTGCTCCGGCCGCGCGGAGAACGATCACTTCGGCCATCGTTCACGGAACACCTCCCCGGGGGAGGGGTGTTGTTCCACCGTCACCGCGACCGTCATGCCCGCCCTGTTCATGCCTCACATCGGGACGGACCTCGTGACCGCAGCGCGCACCCGCCGCAAGCGCCGTAACCTCGCCCTCTCCCTCGTCGCGGTACCGGCGCTGGCCGCCGGTGCCCTCACCGCCGCGCCGGCCCACGCGGCCCCGGCCGACGACATCCGCGTCAACGAGGTGGTGACCACCGGAAGCGTCGAGGACTCGATCGAGCTGTACAACAAGGGCACCGCCACGATCGACGTCTCGGGCTGGGTCCTCAAGGACGACAACAACAGCTCCTCGTACAAGATCGCCTCGGGGACCACGCTGGCCCCAGGCGCGTTCCGTTCCTTCGACGTGCACGCCAAGTTCGGTCTGGGCTCCTCGGACAAGGCCCGCCTGTACCTGGCGGACGGCAGCACGCTGGTCGACAGCTTCACCTGGAGCTCGCACTCCGCGCCCTCCTGGTCGCGCTGTCCGGACGGCACCGGCGCGTTCCGGTCGGCCGCCCTCACGCTGGGCGCGGCCAACAACTGCGGCACCGGGGGCGGGCCCACGCCGGTGGCCTGGCCGGGCGGCGGCTCCGTCGCGAACGCCGACGCCTCAGGCGTCTTCGGCACCGACCTCAGCGGCCTCCACCAGGAGGGCGGCGTGCTGTGGGGCGCCCAGAACAGCGGCAGACTGTGGCGCCTGCTGCCCAACGGTTCCGGCGGCTGGACCCCGGACACCACGAACGGCTGGTCCTCCGGCAAGACCCTGCGCTTCACCGGCGGCACCGGCACCGCCGACAGCGAGGGCGTCACCGTCACCGGCGGCGGTTCCGCGGCCGGTGTGTTCGTCGCCAGCGAGCGCAACGGCGACGCCTCGGGCACCAGCCGGCTGTCCGTCCTGAAGTACGACGTCAGCGGCACGGGCACCTCGCTCACCGCCGCCAAGGAGTGGAACCTGACCGCCGACCTCCCGGCGGTGGGCTCCAACGCCGGCTTCGAGGCCGTCACCTGGGTCCCGGACTCCGCCCTGACCGGCGCCGCGTTCCAGGACGCCTCGACCGGCGCGCCGTACGACCCGGCCCGCTACGGCGCCCACAGCGGCGGCGTGTTCTTCGTCGGCGTCGAGGGCACCGGCATGGTGTACGGCTACGTCCTGCAGGACTCGGGCACGTTCACCCGCGTCGCCTCCGTCAGCAGCGGCATGAGCGGTGTGATGGAGCTCCAGTGGGAGCCCGCGGCCTCCCGCCTGTGGGTCGTCTGCGACGACACGTGCGGCGGACAGCACCGCACGATGCAGGTCAACGCCTCGGGTGCCCTCGCCACCGTCGCGGTCTACAACCGTCCCACGGGTATGCCCGACTACAACAACGAGGGCTTCGCCGTGGCCGGTTCGGACGCATGCGTCGGCGGCTCCAAGCCCGTCTACTGGGCCGACGACGCCAACGACGGCGGTCACGCCCTGCGCAAGGGCACGATCACCTGCTGACCCGCTGAGGAGCGGTCGCCGATCCGGTGAGGCGCGGCCGCTTCCGCCGGTCGGGCCCCGGTCCGGGTTGGCGCGCGCTCCCTGAGCAGGGCCCTGACACGGTCCTCGGACACGTCCGGGTGCTGGGCGCCCGGTCCGGGCCACCTGGTCCGAGGCCGGGAAGCGTTCCCCGAAATGCCGCAGAGGGCCGCGGCAGTTGGAGATCGGGCGGCGCCGGACCGTGGCGGTCTCGCCGAGCCGTTCGAGCCGTGCCGCGCCGAACTCCCTCACCCCGGCCCTCGTGACGCTGGAACTTCAGCTCTGGCCCCGGGTCTCCTCCAGCCAGGAGAGTTTCTCCGTCAACTCCCGGTAGCGCGCGGCCAGCTCGCCGTGTCCGGACTCCGCGAGCCGCGCCAGGCCGGTGCGTTCGGTGTCCAGCGTCTCGCTGAGCAGCACCGCCCGGCCGGACTCCAACGCCCGTACGGCACCGGAGAGATCGCCGGTGCGGACGTAGGTGTGGGCGGCGTCGGCCGGCAGCGTGTCGGCGACGCGCAGCCAGCTCTCCTTGTGCAGGCGGACGCCCTGGCGGCGATAGGCCGTCGCCAGGGCGTCCAGCCCGAGCCGGTAGGCGTCGGACGCCTCGGTCCACTCCTCACGGAATGTGGCCCAGCTGCCCCAGTTGCGGGCGGCCTCCAGGGCCCAGCGCATCCCGCGCTCGATCCCGGACCGGCAGGCCTCCTCAAGGGCCGCGGCGGCGGCCCGCCGGTGGGCGTCCTCACCGGTGTGCGCGTGCAGGTCGCGCAGGAAACAGCCGAGGCTGTTGAGCCGCAGCGGCCGGTCCGGGGACATCACGGGCGTGGCGTCCACCGCCTCGCGCAGGAGCTCGATCGCCCGCTCCAGGTCGGCGACCTCACCGCGCAGCAGCCATCTCCGCCACAGCGCGCCTCCCGTGTTCCCCGCGACGCGGACGCGTTCCATGGCCTTGCCGGGCAGCAGCTCCAGTGCCTCGGTATGGGCCGCGAGGCCGGTGTCGAGGTCGCTCGGGTCGGCCGCGTCTTCGTAGCGGTCCATCAGGGCGTTGCCGAGGTTGTCGAGGAAGACCGGCCGGTCGGGCGACGAGGCGACGACCAGTCCGACGGCCTCGCGCAACAGGGTGATCGCCTCGTCCAGGTCGTCCCGCTCCTCAAGGTGCTGGTAGCGCTCGCGGACGACGTTCGCCAGATCATTAAGCACCCCGGCCCGGCCGACCGCGGAGTCGGGAAGGGCGGCCAGCGCCTGGCGGTGCAGCGCGACGGCCTCGTCGAGGTCGACGACCGAGCCCGTCCGGGTGAAGCGGTCCAGCAGGACGTTGGCCAGGTTTCCGAGGGTGTCGGGCCGCTGGGACGCGTGCGGCGGGAGCAGGTCCACGGTCCGGCGCAGAACGGTGACGGCCTGCTCCAGGTCGGCCATGTCACCGGCCGTCCCGTGCCGCAGACGCAGGGCCCAGCCGAGGTTCTCCAGGTACAGGGCAAGAGCCGGGGCCGTGGGTGGGGTGTCTGTCACCAGGCGGTCGAGTCGGCCGAGGGCGAACGAGAGATCCTCCGGCGCGCCCGTACGCTCGTAGCGCCTGAGCCTGCTGCGTGCGGTGTTGTTCAGGTCCCCCGGGGAGGTGGCGGTGCCCGGCCGCAGTTCGGCGGCCCGGTCGAACAGTTCCACCGAGCGGTCGAGGTCCGGCAGGTCCCAGGTGTGTTCGTAGCGGTAGGCCAGGGCCGTCGCCAGGTGGGTGAGTCTGCTCGCGAGGGACGGGGCCGTGTCGTCGCTGAGGGCGACACTGCTCTCCAGGCAGGCGACGGCGCGTTCCAGGTCCTCCTCGTCGCCGTGGTGCAGATAGCGGGCCGCGAAGACCTGACCGAGGGTGCTCAGGCACAGCGGCATCAGGGGAGCGTCCTCGTCGAGCAGTTCCAGCGCGTGCTCCCCGGCGTCGACGGCCTCTTCGAGCTCCGCCGGGTCCGCCGACCGTTCATAGCGGTCCAGGTGGGTCAGGGCGAGGTTGTTCCAGTGGTGCGGGGCGCCCGCGGAGCCGTCGGGGCGGGCCGCGGTGGCGTGGCGAAGCAGTTCGGTGGCTTCGTCGAGGTCCTCGCCGCGGCCCTCCCGGTAGTAGCGCCGCGTGAGCGCGCTCGCCAGGACTCCGGCCTGTCTGGGGCCGTCCGCGGCCGTGGCGGGACTGGTGTCGTGGGCCTGCCGGGCGACACGCACCGCCTCGGCGAGGTCGTCCGGGTCGCCGAGGTCCTCGTGGCGTTCCAGCAGGGCCAGGGCGAGATTCGCCTGACGCAGCGGCATGTGGGGCGACCTGGGCGGGGTGAGGGCCACGGCACGGCCACAGCCCTCGACCCACGCGTCGAGATCGGCCGCGGCGCCGTCGCGCCCGTAGCGGTACATGTGGGCGGACGCCAGGTTCGTCACGTGGAGCAGGTGGTTGGGCTCGTGCGGTCCGCCGAGTGCCACGGCGCGGGAGTGCAGGTCCACGGAGCGGTCGAGCAGGTCGGGCGTGCCTTCGAGGTCGTACAGGTCGGACAGGACCAGGCCCAGATTGTCCAGGACGGTGCAGTCGCCGGGCTCCAGGACGAGAGCCCGCGCCAACACCTCATGTGCGCGCTCCAGTTGTGACCGATCGCCCGTCTCCGCGTGGCAGGCGCGCAGGCAGTTGCCCAGGTTGTTGAGCGAGTCGGCGTCGGGGGCGAGCGCGGCGTGCTCCTCGTGCGCGGCGAGCGCCTCGTCGAGCAGTGCCGCGTCCCCTTCCGCCTCGTGGAGGTCGAGCAGCGCCCCGCCCAACTCCTCCAGACAGTCCCGGGTCCGGTGCTCGCGGAGCAGTTCCCTCAGCAGCCGTACGGCCTCACGAGCCGCCTCCGGGTCGCCGGTCTCCGCGTAGGCGTCGCGAGCGCGGTACGCCGCGGCGGCGGCGGAGTCGTCGGTCACGGGAACGTCCCCCTTCGGGCGTCGGATCGCCTTCCCAGTCTGAGGGTTCCTCTACGCTGAGTACCGGCGGACCGGCATGCAGCCCGAGAACAGGGGGTGACGGGTGGACCGCTTCGAAGAGATCCGCGCGGCCCGGCGCGAACTCGACGCCGTCGTGGAGGAGATCCGGCAGCTGGAGGGGTTCGAGGGCTTCCTGCCCGAGCCGACCGAGCAGGACGTCCACGGCGCGGCGGGCGAACAGCCCCTGGTGTACCTCTCGGCCGCGGAACGCGGCGGTGTCGCGCTCGTCGTGCACGGGGGCGACGTACGGCCGGTGGAGCTGCCCCGGCTGACCGCCGACGCGGTACGCACGCGTTTCCAGACGCACGACGACACCCATACGGCCTACCGGGCGGACCGCGTCGGGCGGCTCACCGAGTGGGAGAAGTCCCTTGAGGACACGGCGAAATGGCTCTGGGACGACCTCATGGGTCCCGTGTGCGCCGCGCTGTCCGACGCGGACGAGGCCGTGCTGGTGGCCGGCGGACTGCTGGGCCTGCTCCCCCTGCACGCCGCATGGACGCAGGACGCGACAGCGCCCACCGGACGCCGCCACGTCCTCGACGACCTCGTCGTCAGCTACGTTCCCAACGCACGCTCCCTGACCACCGCACGCGCCCTCGCCCGACGGCCCGTGGAGCATCTTCTGGTCGTGGTGGACCCGCCCCGGGACGACGGCCGTGACCCGCTGGGCGCGGCGGAGAGCGAGGCGCGGGCGGCGGCCGCCGCCTTTCCCGGGCGGACCCGGGTGCTGCGCGGGCCGGAGGCGAACGCGCGCGCCACGCGCGAAGCCCTCGCCGTCGCCGACGCCGCCCACTTCGCCTGCCACGGCCGGGCCGACCTGCTCACCCCGCTGGACAGCCGCCTGCTGCTCGCGGGATCGGACACGCTGCGCCTGCGCGATCTGCTCGAACTCCGGCTGCGGCTGCGGCTCGCGGTCCTGTCGGCCTGCGAGACGTTCCGTCCGGGCACGGTGCTGCCGGACGAGGTGGTGTCGCTGCCCAGCGGGCTTCTGCAGGCCGGCGTCGCGGGGGTCGCCGCGGCGATGTGGTCGCTGCCCGATGAGCCGACCGCGCCGCTGCTGATCGACTTCTACCGGCGCTGGCGCACCGAGGGCGTGTCTGCGGCCAGGGCGCTGCGCGACGCCCAGGTGTGGCTGCGCGACGCCACCGACGGCCAGAAGCTCGCCTTCTTCCAGCAGGCGCTCGACGCGGGCGAGCCCTGGCTGCCGCGGGACGAGACGACCGAGGGCCTGCTGCTCATGCTGGAGTTCCAGGAGCCCGGCGGGCGGTGCTTCGACACCCTGCACTCCTGGGCGGGTTTCGGCTACTTCGGGGCGTGACGGAGCGACATGATCAGAGTCGAGGCGCTGCCCGCCCAGGAGGGCGACTGCCTGTGGGTGGAGTGGACGCACCAGGGGCGTGTCCACCGCATGCTGGTCGACGGCGGGCGCGGCGGCCGGGGCGGGACACTGCCCGCAGGACTGGCCGCCCGGTTCGCCCGCCGTCCGGTCACCGAGCGCGTCTTCGACCTGGTGGTCTGCACCCACCTGGACGCCGACCACATCGGTGGCCTGATCCCCCTGTTCCGGCACCCGCCCGAGGGCTTCGCCGCCGAGGACGTGTGGTTCAACGGCGACCGGCAGCTCCTCGGTGACGTGCTGAGCTACGCCCAGGCGGACGCGCTCTCCCGATTACTCAGGGACCAGCCCTGGAACAGGTGGTTCGCCGGACGCCAGGTCGAGGTGCCGGACAGCGGAGAACTGCCGGTCGTCCCCCTGCCTGGCCTGCGTCTGACCCTGCTCTCCCCCACGAGCAGGACGCTGGTGAGGCTTGGCCGGGACTGGACACGGGAGGTGGCCCGGGTCGAACGGCAGCGGCTCGCGCCGACGCCGGAGGCCGACCCGGACGTCCTGCGCGGCGGCGACGCCGGGCTCACCTGGGACGAACTGACCGACGCCCCGTACCAACGCGACGAGTCCCTGCCCAACAGGTCGAGCATCGCCTTCCTCGCCGAGCACGAGGACGGCTCCCGGGTGCTGTTCGCCGCCGACGCGCACGCCGAGACACTGCGCGCCGGCCTGCGCCGCCTGGACGGCACGCCGTGGGGGCGGCCGTACCGGGTGGACCTGTGCAAGGTGCCCCATCACGGCAGCAGCCGCAACCTGAGCCCGCTGCTGCTCGCGCAACTCGACTGCCGTCACTGGCTGTTCTCCACCAACGGCGCGCGGTTCGGGCACCCCGACCGGCGGGCCGTGGCCCGGCTCGTGGAGCGGTGCGAGCGACCCACACTGTGGTTCAACTACCTGTCCCCCAGCACCGCCGAGTTCGCCTGCCCGGAGCTGGCGGCCGAACGCGGCTTCACCGCCGTGCACCCGCCCGAGGACCGTCCCGGCATCGATCTGACGGTGTCGGGCGGCCGGGTCGCACCGACCGACACCACCGCAGGGAGGGCGCCGTGAATCCCGATCCGGCTCTCGTCGAACTCACCGACCTCTGGTACCGCCTGCCCGGCCTGGTCGGCGACGCCTGGCCCGAGCTGCGCCCCCGGCTGCTGGCCGCCGTGGAGGAGGTGGCCACCGCGCCGCCCGAGGAGTACGAGCGTCGGGCTCGCGCGCTGCTGGGTCTGCTGCGCGGACATGCGGAGGTCAGACGGCGTCTCGCCCCGGCGCTGATCGGCCGTACGATCCCCACCGACCGCTCCGCCGATTCCGGGGCGGGCACCGGCGGCCGCCCGGCACTGGAACTGGCCCGGCGCGCGGGCATCGTGCTGCCGGGCGACGAGAACCCGGCCGGCCGGTGGCTCACCGCCGAGGCGGAGTCCGCCGAGGCGGAGCACCCGGGGTCCTGGTCCCTGGCCTTCGCCGTCGCCGAGGCACCCGGGCGCGCGGCCGCGGCCGCGCCGCTCGGCGATCTCGGCGGACCCGTGACACTGACCGTGGAGGTCGCGAGCACCGACGCCCAGGTGGACGTCCGCACCGACACGCTCACCGTGCCCCGCCAGGGCCCCTCGCCGGACCGTGCGCACTTCCTGGTGACACCGGCCCGATCAGGCCCCGTCCAGGTCCTGGCCCTCTTCCGCCGCGACGGCAACCTCGTGCAGTGGATGACCGTCAACCTCGGCGAACAGGGGGTACGCGCCCGGACACAGGGCCTGACCCGGACAGCGGCCACCGAGGTCCGTGAACGCGGCCTGACGATCCAGGTGTTACGCGGCCTGACCGGCCACCAACTCGTCGTGAGCGGCTTCGGTCAGGCGTGCCGGGCCGCGCTGACGCTCAAGGACAGGGACCTCGACGACATCGCCAGGCAAGTGCGCGAACCTCTGCGCGCGCTGGCCGATGCGTGCGCCCGGACGTCCGACACCTCCCCGTGGCCCGGACCGTCCTTGGCCGAGGACGTCTTCGAGCGGCACACCAGGCTGCTGGCCGAGGCCGGCTGCCGGATGTTCCGCCGCCTCTTCTTCGACGGGGACGCCCAACTGGAGGCGGTGGGGCGGCAGATCGAGCGCTACCTCGCCGCGGACGCGCCCCGCAGCGTGCAGTTCATCACTGAGGAACCTCTCCTTCCCTGGCATCTGATGTGCCCCGTCGAGCACCTGCGCGACGCCGACGTCCGGCACATCCTGGGGTTGCGGCACGAGGTCGACTGCGTCCCGCTCGTGCCGAACGCCACCCGTGCCGTCACCGAGGTGGCCATCGACACCGGCCCCGGAGTGAACGTCACCCTGGGCCTCAACCGCAGCATCGACCGCGGCGGCGAACGCGACCTGGTGGCGAAGCAGGAGGCGTACTGGCGCGGGTACGTCGAGAAAGGTCTGGTCGGCCTCACCGTCCAGGACGAGCACCGTTCCGTCCTCGAAACCCTGTGCGGGTACGGCTCACCGGCCGAGATCGTCTATCTCTACTGCCACGCCACCGCCCACGACCCGGACGACGACGGCCCCGAGCACGCCCGGCTCACCGTGGAGGGCACCGACGGCGGCATTCTGCTGCGCAGCCTGCACGACAGCGGGGGTGCCCTGCCCGGCCCGCCCGTGATCGTGCTCAACGCGTGCGGCACGACCTTCGCCTCCTCCCTGTCCACGCTGAGTTTCCTCACTCACTTCCTCGCCCGCTCCCGCGGCGTGCTGGGCACCGAGGCGGACATCCCGGCGCCCTTCGCCGCGGCCTGGGCCACGGCCTTCTTCGACCGCCTCCTCGCCGGCGAGCGCATCGGGGCGGCCGTACGCGCCACCCGCGAGCACTTCGTCACCGAGCACCGCAATCCGCTGGGGCTGCTCTACGCCCTGTACTGCAACGGGGACACGGTCCTGCGCCCCGCCATCGGGCCCCTGCCGGAACGGCCCGTGTCCGCGCCCGTGCCCGCGTCCTAGGGCCGACCGGGATCGGGGTCCGGGAGCCCGGCCGTCTCGATCAGGCGGCGGGCGTACGTCCAGGCGGCCTCCTCCACCCAGGACACCCGGACGGTGCGTATCCAGAAGGCCAGCAGGGCGAGGTCGGCGAGGACGAGCACCGCGGACACGGCGGCCTGGGTGGTGTCGGACGGCGGTCGGCCCAGGGTCGCGTGGAGCAGGGCGGCGAGCAGCCCGGCCGCGCCGGCCCCGAGGGCGAGGGGCCGCAGGCCCAGGGTGTTGCGGCGGAAGCCGTACTCGCTGTTCTCCTCCGCCACCAGGTCGGCGCCCGGCAGTGCCCGAGCCCGTGTGCGCAGCACCGAGCCCGCCGCCTCGTACACCGCGTCGGCGGTCCGCGGATCGGACCGCTCCTCCTCGGCCGACGGCATGCGCAGCGGTGGCCCGGCTATCTGCTCGATACGGGCGTGGAGATAGGCCAGTTGGGCGGCGGCGGTCGGCCCGCGCCAGCGCAGCAACTGCACCGTGGGTTTCCCGCCCCAGCGGTCGAACAGTCCGGGCTCCAGCCGCCGCCCCCGGCTCCGGCTGAACTGGCCGAGAAGCAAGGGCAGTCCGCACACCAGGACGAGCATCCACACCCGGCGCGCCGACGACCACGCCGGGACCAGTACGGCCAACGGCAGGGCGACGGGCAGCGCCGCGATCAGCACCGGGCGGACACGCGCCCGCCAGGTGTACGGGTCGAGCACGCGGGACAACACGCCTTGGTCCATTGCCGCCCCCTCGCTTTCCGGACACGCCCCCTGCGGTCCGTATCAAGGAATACCCTGGGCGAACCGGGACCGAATCGCCATTGTCCACAGGGCAGCGGACTTTTCCTACAAGATGCTCTCCGGCCGACGCCGCACGGTTCGCCCCGGCGGCACACAGTTCACGCGACACCGCCCGGAGCCACCCTGCCCGGCCCGGAGTCACCCGACACCGCACGGTTCACCCGACACCGCCCGGAGCCACCCAGCCCGGCCCGGAGTCACCGACGCCGCCCGGGGTCACCCGCCAGTCACCCGGCATCCCGTAGAGCCGACTGCACCCGCCGCACGGCCTCCGTGTAGCGCCGTTGCAGGGCGTCCGGCAGCCGGCCCAGCAGCGCGGGCACCAGCCCGAGCTCCTCGCTGAGCAGCACCGCGCGCCCCCGTTCCAGCCGGACCGCGGCCGCCTCGGGCCGCCCCGCCCTGGTCAGCGCGTACGCACCCTCCTGGGCGAGGCCCCGGGACGCCACGAGCCACGCCTCCCGATGGCTGCGCAGGGCCTGGGCACGATGCAGCGCCTCGGCGGCCCGGAGCAGATACCGGTCGGCCTCGCCGGCCTCGTCCCAGGCCGCCCGCCGCACCGACCAGCGAATCCAGTTGTCCGCGGCCGCCAGCGTCATCTCCGGGGCGATGCTCAGACCGGTCGTGCACGCCTCCCGGAACGACGTACGGGCCGCCTCCACGTCCTCCTCGGCGCCGCTCACTTCGGAGACCGCGCGCTGGGCCTCACCGAGCACGTTGAGCCTGCTCGCCCGGTACGGCGCGGCCGACGCGGTGATGGCGACGGCCTCGGCGAGCGCGTCCACCGCCTCGCGCAGCGCCGGCTCGCTCTGTTCCACCAGTCCGCCCAGGCGGAGGATCTCGGCCCGGTCGACCAGTGCGTTGCCCAGGTTGGACAGGAAGGTGGCCCGGCCCGCCATGCCCCACTCCGAGACCTCGATCGCCCTGCGGTAGGCCGCGATCGCCGCGTCCAGGTCCGTCAGGTCGACACGCTCACCCGGCATCGGCAGCGCGCGGTCGGGGAACTGCGTGCCGAAGCGGGTCAGCAGGGCGGTCCCGAGGTTGCTCAGCCACCCCGCCAGCTCCGGATCGTCCTCGTGTGCGGCCGTGACCGCGTCCTGGGCGAGACGCACTCCCGCCTGCAAGTCCTCGTCCTCGCACAGCCGTTCATGGCGGTCGAGCCGCAGCATCGCGAGGTTGCTGCACACCCGCGCCCACCCACGGGCGGTCCGGGGCAGGGCGGCCAGGGCGCGGGTACCGAGGCCGAGGGCGGCGTCCAGCTCGGTGAGCGCGCCGGTGGCGTCGTAGAGGTCCCACAGGCACAGCACCAAGGTGGCCGCCCGGTGGGCCCACGGTTCGGAGCCCTCCTCGGCCCCGTCGAGCGCCTCCCGCGCGATCCGCCGGGCCTCGGCCAGAACGTCGAGGTCGCCGGACACGTCGTAGCGATCGGTGAGCACGAGGGCCAACTCATGGGCCCACGCCGTACGGTTGGCCGCGTCCACGGTCATGGCGCGCCGGTACGCCTCCACCGCCCGTTCCAGGTGACGTTCGTCGCCCGCGTCCCAGAACCGCCGCCGGTGCGCCACGGCCACCTCGTCCAGCCGCTCGGCGAGCGCCTCCCCGCTCACCCCGTCGGCCTCCGCGCGCCGCAACGCGGCTTCGGCCCGATCCGGGTCCTCGACGTCCCCTTGCCGCATGGGCAACTCCCCTGTGTCGCTGAGGCGGCGGTGTCGCACGGTCGTGCCACCGCGCTCCGGCGACGGTCGGGTACGCCGGGGCATGGTGGGTCCACAGTGCCCCGACGGCGGCCGCGCACGCCAGACGTAGACGGATGTGCGAATGTCAGTGGCGCGTGATGGTCACCAGCTTCACGGGAGGGGTGATCATCGGCCTCCCGGGCGGCGGCTCAGGGCGTTGCGGTCAGTGTGCTCAGGCGTGGGGCGAGCCACGGCTTGCGGCCGCCGGCGCGCAGGTGTCCCAGGGCGATCGCCCTCCACATGGGTGTGCGGTGGAAGGCGACCAGGAGGAACGCGGTCGGGACGGCGGTGATCCGGCAGTCGTAGGAACGCGGCGCGGCGTCCCGGGTCACCGTCATCGTCCCGGCGTCGACGACGACCGCCAGGCGTGGTCCGCCCTTGATCGCGAGGTCGAAGGCGAGGCTGACGCCCCGGGCCCGGTCCTTGTCCAGGGCGAGCGGCATCATGGTCGGCAGGGTCTGCCCGAGCACCAGGCGGGCCTCGTCCGGGCCGATGGGCCAGGGGCGTTCGGCGCCGCGGGCGATGTCCAGGCCGTGCAGGAGGCTCTCGCTGAGCAGCATGCCGGTCGCCGTCGCCGGGGTCAGCACCGTCTCGGGCCCGTACCAGGGCGCGGGCACAGGGGTGTCGGGGGCGAGCCCTTCGGTCGACCGCAGGAACCTCTCGCCCCGCTCGGCGACGAACTTGCCCGGCCGCGCGCGTTCGGCGGCACCGAAGAGGGCGATCGACCTGGCGTTCAGGGCAGTGATCCGGTCGGCGAACGCCACGTCGCCCGGGGGCAGGAGCCCGTCCCAGTCCACCGACTCCTCGGTGCGGACCGCGGAGGTGAACGCCAGGTACACGGCCGCGAGGTGCGCCCCGACGTCTCCCACCGTCCATACCGGGACTCCGGAGGCCGCGTCCGGGTCCGGGACCTCACGCAGCAGTGCGACGAGCCGGGTGATCGCGTCGGCCAGCGCGGCCCGGGTACTTTCGTGCTCGGCGACGGCGTCGAACTCCGTGACGGTACCCATCCCACTCCCCGTATCGTGGACGGGTCCGCACCTTACCGGCGGGTAAGGATTTCCGACAGGGTTCCGCGGCGCAAACGGTGGCGCCGCCGTCACGGCCACGGCTCCGTCGGCCGCACCGTGTCGAAGGCCAGCCCGCTGGAGCTCTCCCCCGTCCCGGGTGCCTTCTCGCGGCGGACCCAGCTGTGCCAGGAGCCGTCGAACCAGCGGGCGAGGACCGGGCGGCGGGTCAGATGGACACCGTCGCGGGGGACTTCCTCCTCGTGCAACCAGAGTCCGGGGGTGATGAGACGGCCTTCGGGGCGGGAGTCGAGGCCGGGGCCGGTGAGGGTGGCCAGCCGGAAGCGGATCTGGTCGGCGCTCACCGCTTCGGGGACCAGGGGGAACCAGTAGTCCGGGACGATGGTCTGCACGGCGTAGGCGGGCAGTTCGCCGGGCGGGGCCGCCTCGGGCGGGGCGGTGCGGGCCCAGTGGTCGCGGCGGTCGACCGGTTCGCCGCGGCCGTCGGTGTAGTGGTGCTGAACGGCCCAGGCAAGGTTGGCCAGTTCGTCGCGGGTGAGCAGGACCCGTTCGAGGGGCTGCCCCGGCTGGCCGCGTTCGGAGGGCAGGACCAGCAGACCGGAGGCGGCGGGGAGGTCCGGGTCGGGGCCGTCGAGGGTGAACATCGACCAGGACGGGTCGTCGCGCCCGGAGCGCTGGACCAGGTGGTGGCGGCCGAAGACGTCACGCACCAGGAGCCGGTCCAGGACGGTCAGGGAGGCGGTCGGCACTTCCAGGGGGACGAGGAACCAGTCGTTGCCGAAGACCGTGGCGAACGAGATCAGCAGCAGCCGTCCGGTGTCCAGCGTGGACACGTCCGCCGAGCCGAGGTCGACCCGCGCGTCCTCCATCTCCCAGAAGCGGTCGGCCGGCAGTCCGCCGTACCGCACCGTCGACGGCAGGCCCTCCTCCGAGAACGCGCGGCTCTCCCCCGGCGGTGCCGCCTCGGTCTCCGGGTCGGGGTGGACGTCGAGGCTGTACCAGTCCAGGCCGTCGCCCTGGTACTCCGGGGCGCGCAGCACCGTACCCGCGGCGGACACCTCGGCGGCGTACTCGCCGCGGTGCGGGTCGAAGCAGTCCGGGCCGCGCTCCGCCAGCTGGACGGCCCACCAGGTCCGCCATCGTGCGGCGACCTCGGCCAGGCCCGGGGCGGCTCCGGCGTCGAAGGTGCCCGCGTCCAGGGCGGCGTCCACCGCCGCCGCGTCGGGCAGCCGGGCGTCGAGCAGGCCGATCAGGCTCGCGTCCGGCTCGGCGGCGGCCCGGAGCAGGTGCGGGGCCAGGGCCGTGAGGGCGGCCGAGAGCAGTCCCGCGTCGTCCGACATGCGCAGCAGCGCGGCGCCGCCCTCGGCGCGCAGCCGCTCGTCGATCCGGACGGGCTCGTCCTCGATGTGGGTGTCCAGCGGACCGTGGCCGAGTTCGTAGGGCACCCAGTCGGTGGCCCCGCCCGGCCGCCACGCGTCGATCGGCGCGCTGCTGCCGGACATCCGGACCACCGCCGGCGATCCGGCGTCCTGGGCGGTGAACTCCCCGAACTGCCACTGCCGGGTGAGCAGCCACAGCGGGTCGTGCACCCGGGCTGCCAGGCCGGCCTCCACGCTGCTGGACTGCTGGTCGAGGGTCCGGTGCCGCGACTCCAGCCGGAAGGGGCCGTCCGGGTCGGTGCCCCGTCTGAAGGTCTCGATCCTGGCCAGGGCCCGGCCGGTCGCCCCGTTCTGGGGGATGCGTACGGCGGGCAGGTGCGTCGCCCACGGCCGCAGGTCGTCGCGGTCCACGGCGCGCAGCTTCGCCAGTTCGAGGGTCTCGCACAGCACCTGCGCCAGGCCGTCGGCGGTCCAGCCGCGACCGAGGTCCGGCGGAACCGCGACGAGCACGCTGTGCGGGGCCTTGGCGTCCGGGCGGTCGAAGTGGAAGGCGACCCCGGTCAGTTCGGTCTGCGGGGCCGGTTCCGGCGTCGGCGCGGGCTGGTCCGCACCGGGCAGGAGTTCGATCCATTCGTCCAGTACGACACCGGAGACGGCCGCGTCGGGCGCGATGTCGGCGGGTGCGTGCCACACGAGATGGACGGTGGCGGGCGGGCGCTGTCCGGCCGGGAAGGGGCCGCCGATCCAGGCGTCACCCTCGCTCGTCGGATGCTGGGCGGCACGCAGCCGTTCCACCCGCTCGGCCCGGACTCCGGCGAGCAGCAGCGTCTCGTGCAGGGTGCGCGCCATCGGTCGTACGGCCGCGTTGCGGCGCAGCCAGTCCTCGATCTCGGCGCCGGGCAGACCGGTCCGCCCCGCCGGGGCGGGCGTCGGGGCGGTGAGCGCGGGCAGCAGCGGGATGTCCGCGCCGAGCACCGAGGACAGCGCCGTGCGGGCCCGCGAGAGCCAGGAGTCGGCCGTCTCCGGCGTGACCTGCTCCGCGGCCAGATCGCGCAGCTCGGCCGCGGCGGGGTGTGCGGCGACCGCCGGGCTCCCGGCGAAGGCGGCCAGCCGTGTCCGCAGCGCGGCCGTGTCGGCGGACCGCCCGGCGGGCTCCTCGGGCAGGTGCGCCGGCAGCAAGGGCTGTGCCGTGGACAGCAGGGACCGGATCCGGACCGCCCGGCCGTGCAGGGCGCTCCAGCCGGGTCCCGCGAACGTGACCGGGGTGTCCGGCGCGACGCCCATGGCGTTCTGAACGACCCTGTGAAGTGCGGCCGGTTCGGCGGAGGCCGCGTCCAGTACGGTGCTCAGCGCGCCCGGACCGAGCCGGTCGGCCGTGAGTTCGAACTCCTGCTTGGCGCCCAGTCGGCCGGCGAGTGTCCAGCCCGCCGCGGGGCCCAGCAGATGGGCGGCCCAGGACTCCAGCGCGGGTTGCAGCGCGGCGAGCGGATCGGCGGGCCAGCCCGTCGGTCCGGCCGGTTCGGCCGCGAGGAGCGCGGCCGTGCGGTGGGTGAGGGCGCGGGCCCGGTGCGGGGTGCGCAGAACACGGAAGGTGTCCGGCACGTCCTCACCGCGGCCGAGGGTGTCCGCGGTCAGACCCGCGCGGATCGGGTTGCCTCCCACCAGCTGGTGGACGCTCTCCGCCAGGATCAGATCGCCGACCGCGTCGAGCGCGTCGGCGAGGTCGTCCAGCAGCGGTGTCACCGCCGCGCGGTCGCTCTCCGACGCCACCACCGGCGCCTGGTCGATGACGCTGACCAGGTCGGGTGCGCCCGCCCCGGCCCGCGCGAGGGCCATGCCGTCGACGACGTTGCGCGCGGAGACCGCCTCGGCGCTGCGCGCCCACAGGTCCGCGTCTGGTTCCGCCGCCGCCGGCTCGGGCACGACCGGCAGGGGGAACTGACGGCGGAACCGTTCGACGAGATGGTCCAGTTGGGCGTCGTGCAGGGCGCGTTCGAACCGGTAGCCCAGCAGCGACCCCAGGTTCTGTCCCTGCCGTACGCCCCCGAGCAGCCAGCGGGCGACCCGGGCGCGGCGGGAGGTGAGGTTGACCGCGTAGCTCTGCTCGTCGGCGTTGCTGCGGAAACCGGAGCGCAGCACCGCGGCCGTGGCCGCGTGGTGCAACGAAGGCGCGTGGATGTAGCCGTCCTGCGGGGACACCTCGACCGTGGTCGGCTCGTCGTCCAGCTCGATCTCGAACCGCTCCCGCTCCACCGGCTGGCGCAGATCCTCCACCCAGCCGTAGCAGCCGAACCGGACGCCCTCGGTCCCCGCCGCCCGCAGGTCGGCCAGACGCTTCGACGCGAGGGAGGTGATCCACGCGTCCAGCCGGTGCGAGTGGACGTCGATGACCTCCAGCAGCAGCTCGGGCAGCCGGGTCACCGGCACGGCGGCCAGGGTCCGCATCGCCTGCTCCAGCCGGGGCAGCGCGTCGGCCGTGCGGCCGAAGGCCGCGACACGCTCGGCGCGCTCCTCGTCGCTCAGTCCCTCCAGTACGTCGGCCACCAGCTGGTCGACCTCGCTGGGGACGGCCAGGGCACGGCGCAGGGGGTCGTCGGTGTTCACGTCGTCGTCCCCGCGGAAGGGGAACCAGTTGGGCAGGAACAGCAGGGCGTCGAGCACGCCGCTCAGGTCGGGTTGTGTGTCCTCGCCTTCGGCCGGGACGCCGTCCTCACCTTCGACGGCCCCGTCGGCCTCGCCGGCACCCTCGCCTTCGACAGCTCCGTCGCCGACGCCCTCACCTTCGACGGGCTCCCCGCCTTCGCCCTCCCCCGAGGCCGAATCCGAGCCGGAATCCGAAGCCGAGCCGGAATCCGAACCCTCGCCCTCCCCCGGCTGCTCCCCCTCGCCCGACAACTCCTCGTCCACAAAGGGAAGTTCGAAGAACGTACTGCGCCGAGGCGGGATCTCCCGGCCGGTGGACAGCTCCACCGGCCACTGCAGGTCGTACGCCTCGGCGTCCAGTTCACCGGCGAGGAAGGCGCGGGCGGCACCCAGATAGTCGGCGGTGGCCGCCGCCCGGGCCGGGAAGGCCTCGGGGTCCGGGGCGAGCCGGGTGACGAACTCCGGGGCCCCCGTCTTCGGGTCCGTGTTCCAGCCGAGCGAGGTCCAGCCGTCGCCGGTGGTGGTCCAGCGCAGCGCCCCGTCCGGGGCGAGGCCGGGGACGCCCAGCTGCGCGGGGGGTTGATCGCGCGGCGTCTCGGACACGGAGCGCGCCGGCCCGTCCATGCGGACCATGGCCAGCCCGGTCGCCACCGGCAGCCGCTCCAGCGCCTCCACCGCGACCTGGTCCACCGGCTTGCCCGGCACGACTCTGGGGATGGCGCTCAGCTCGTCCTCGCTGCGCACCGCCGCGCGCCAGACCTCGCGCAGCCGCAGCAGCCAGGGCGCGAGCAGACCGTCCGCGTCGTCGACGCGTTCGGCGCGCCAGTCGTCGAGCGCGGTGACGGGCAGGACTCCGTACGGCTGGCGGCCGACCCTGAGCATCGGCAGCGGGCCGCGGCCCCGGACATGCTCGGCCAGGTGGTCGCGGACCGCGCGCCAGGGCCGTTCGGGGGCGACCTCGGTCTCCTGTCTGGTGCCCAGATGGAGCTTGGTCAGCGCCTCCTCGGCGAAGCCCTTGCCCAGGGTGGGCCAGGTGAGCAGGGTCAGCGCGGAGAGGGCCGAGGGGTCGGTGTCGGTGGCGCCGGAACAGCCGCGCAGGAAGGCGGCGTCCGGCAGGCCGAGCGCGGTGGCCAGAGTGTCGGCGACCGGCCGCTCCCCCGCCTCGGGATCGGGGTCCGGGCCCGGGTAGGCGGGGGCGGAGGACCAGCCGGAGCGGGCCCGCGGGGTGTTGTTGGTCGGTGTTCCTGAGGGCAGCAGACCGAGTCCGCCGCCGAACCGGTGTCCGTGCAGCAGGTCGCGCAGCCGGGCCGCGCCGTCCGCCGGCGCGTCTTCGCGTACGCCGACCACCAGCAGCTGGTCCAGTCGCTCCTCGTTCTCCGGCGGGACGATCAGCTCGACGCCCATACCGGCCTTCACCGCTTCGAACCAGTCGGTCTCCCAGCCCTCCTCGTCGGCCCGCAGCAGCCCGATCGGCAGCGGGTCGGGAACCGGGCGGCCCATCGTGTCCACCACCACCTGGCCGTCGGCCAGCCCGAGGAAGCGCCATTTCCGGGGCATCGGCACCGAGCGCGCGGAGTGCTCCCCCGGGTCGTCGGAGCGTTCGGCGGGCGGCGGGGCGCCGGGGCGGCAGGCGCGCACCGCCCAGGACGCGCGGGCCGGGCGCAGCTCGGTGAGCACCTTCCGCCAGGCTTCCGGGCCGGGGTTCTGCCAGTACGCGGTTGCGGCGGCCGCCTCGGCGGGGGTCAGCGCGGGCTCGAACCGGGAGAGCAGGATGTCGTCGGGATAGATCCGCACCCGCAGGGTGCGCGGCTCCCACCAGATGGTCTCCACCCGTACCGGGAGCAGCGCGATCGGCGCGGTGTTGTCCTCCGCGAAGAGTGCCGTGCCCTCCCCCAGGGCGCGGGTGAGTTCCTCCTGGGCGTCGGCGAGGAAGCCGTTCAACTGGTCGGCGGTGCCCTGGAGTTCCTGCTGGGCCAACTCGGCCTCGGAGAGCAGTTCGGCGGACGGGCGCGGCTCCAGGACGGGATCGGGCAGTCCGGCCTCGATGTGGTCCTGGAGGCGCCGTACGACGGCCTGCTGCTCGTCCGCGCGGGCCTGCGCGGCGAACGCATCGGTGCGGGCCCGGTCGAGTTGCGCGCGGGCGGCGAACGTGTCGGTCATGTCCCCACTGCTCCTGTCCTCGGCACGGTACTCAGCCGCCCAGCAACGTGGTGGCCCGGAAGGCCAGTTGGAAGGGCTGCTGGAAGGCGATACGGGCCATGTCGGCCGGGTCCCGGGCCCACAGCGGCGGGTCGGGCTGGGTGAGCCCGGTCGGGGGGCCGGGCACGGTGCCGAGCCGGACGCACCGGGCGGCGTCCAGGCCGAGGCCACTCCAGGTCAGGTCGGCCCAGGTCTTCATCTCGGTGGGCGCCGGGCCGGAGTCGAAGCCGAACTGGGTGCCGCGCATCGGTTCACGGAAGACGAAGAACCAGTCCTCGGCGCGGGCCTGTTGCTCGTCGAGGTCGGCGAACAGGTAGAGCACGGTGGACTCGTCCAGCGCCAGCGGTGTGCCCGGCACACCGTCGAACGTGGGCGGCAGCCTGCCCTCCACACCATGTACGGCCAGCAGGGCGGTACCGGGGAAGCGGCGCAGCAGGTCACCCCGTACGAGCAGCGCCAGATCACCCTCGCCGCCGGTGCGCAACTGAAGCCCCAGCGGTGTGTCCGGCGGCCACAGCGCGATCTCCTCCACGTCCTCGCCTGCGCCTGGCCAGAACCGGGCGAAGGGGGTGCCGCGCTGGTCGGTGGGGAACTCCCGCCACAGCAGCTCCCGGTTGAACTCGTGGTTGAGCCCGACCAGGAGCGCGGCGATGAACTCGGGGTTGGTCTCCAGCAGGGTCACCGAGTCCGGCGGCATCGCGCCGAGGCCCGGCAGTGCCCATTCCGGCCAGCGCGCCAGCAGTTCCTCGGCGATCGGCACGGTGAACTTCGGGTGGGCCATGATCGGCCGCAGCGGCCGGGTGACGTCCTCGCCGCGCTGTGCCCAGAACTCGCCGGGGATGCGGTCGGCCATGCGCAGCACCTGCAGACGCGTGGGGCTGAGCCGTTCGGTCAGCAGGCCCCCGACCTCCATGCCCATCCCTCGCAGGCCCTGTTCGACGATCGGTTCGTTCGAAGTGCCGTCGCCGGCGTCGCCGTTCGTGGCGCGGCCGACGCGGCGGGCCAGCGCGCCGCCCGCGCGGGTCAGCCGGCCGAAGGGGGTGCTGGTCGATCCGGTCGGCACGGTCTGGGCGGCGGCCAGTACGGCGGCCAGGGTGGGCCTGTCGGGGGACTCGTCGTCGGCCAGGGTCATGCGTCCGCTCACCGGCGCCATGACGGTGAGCAGTTCGGCGACGGGCAGCCTGGCGAGGTGCTTGTCCCTGGCGCGTTCGGCCGTGACGGCGGCGAGTTCGCTCGCGGCCAGCATGCGGTTGGCCCGCCGGATCTCACCGACCTGTTCCCAGGCCCGCGCCATCAGGAACTCCTGCTCCAGCTGCACATAGCGGGCGCCGAGCGCGGCGGCCACCCGGCGGCGGACCTCCAGGTTGAGGGTGCTCATCCAGCCGTCCGGCTCCGCGGGCACGGTCTGTTCGCCGGTGTGGTGGCTGCCGTAGAGGGGCGGGGCGACGGCGGTGACGTCCCGGTCGCCGCTCGGCTCCTCCTGGCCGCCGCCCTGGTCCTCCTGTTCCACGATCTCGTCGCGGCGCCTGGCGGGCGCGTCCAGGCGTTCGGTGATCAGGGCGCGGAACCGGTCCTGTGCCGTGGGGTCGGACCAGGTCTCGGGCACCGTCGTGCCGGGCGGCCGCAGTGCGCCGTCCATGGCGACGGTGGCCGGTCCGAGGGGTTCCTCGGCGGGCCAGGGACGGCCGACGTCGATGATCCGGGTGCCGAGTCCGGCCTCGGCGGCCGGACGGAAGCGCAGTCGGCGCGCCAGTTCCTCGAAGGTGCCCGCCTGTCCGGTGCGGAAGGTCCACCAGTGGTAAACAGGCAGATCGACGGTGTCCCGGCCGGGGACCGGCCAGGCGTCCGCGGTGGCCGCTCCCACGGGGGTCGTGTTCAGGCCCGCGTCCCGTCCGGCGGCGGTCGCGGGCACCACCGCGGCGATCCAGCCGCGGTTCGGGGCCAGTTGCCGCGGGCACAGCAGTCGTCCGACGACGTCGGCCGCGTGGTTGCGCACCGCCTGCTCGACGAGCCGCCGCGCGCTGTCGATGTCGGTGACGTCGTCCGCCAGACGTGCCTCCACATGGGCCCAGGCCCATCGCTCGGCCAGTGGGGGCAGAGCGGCCACGGGGGCGGTGAGAACGGGCAGCGGGTGCGACGGGCGGGGCGGGGCCGCCTCGTCCTCGGCCAGCACGACCAGCGTGATCCACGGCTGCGGCACCGGCGGGAAGGGCGGCTGCGCCGGTCCCGGGGACAGCAGCCAGGGCAGGTCGGCATGGGCCAGCTCCACGCTCGCCATGACGTTCTCCGCGGCGTCGGCCGTGCCGGGCGGCGGTTCCTCGCGCAGCACCATGGCCCGTTCGAAGCCGCGTACGTCGCCCGGCCCCACCAGCGACAGGGTCGGGCCCGGCACCGTCGGCTCCTCGCGGCGGCCGTCGAGGTCGCGGGTGAAGACCACCGAGGTCGGGAGCGCCTGGCCGTTCGCCGAGGCGGCGGCGCCGATCCGCGCCGAGGAGAAGAACCACCGCGTGCTCATGTGCCGCTCCCAGCAGCGTCGAAGGACTGTCGCAGGCGTCTGCGCCCGATGGGGTCGCCGACGGGGCCGCAGCCCAGCCGCACGTTCCGGCCCGTTGCCCTCATACGGGCAGCTCCCAGGCCTCGACGAGTCGCGGCGCGTCCTGCGGTCGTGCGAGCTGTCCGCCCGCCGCGTCCATGGCGTCGGCCATGACATCGGTCATGGTGTCGGTCATGGCGTTCACCAGGGTGATGTCGCTCGGCAGCGGTCGCATCGTGCCGGCGTCGACCAGACTCAGCGTGGGCGGCTGTACCGTGACGGCCGCTTCGGAGGTGCGCCATCTCTCCAGCCGCTCGGCGGCGCTGACCGCGAAGACTGCCTCGCGGTGGAAGAACCCCTGCCAGCCGGAGAACTGCAGTTCTTCCAGACGTGGTTCGTAGCCGGTCTCGTAGCCGTCGTCGACGCGGTGGCCGGTGCCGATCTGGGTGCCGTCGCCCCGTGCCCGCACCCCGCCGGCGTGGCGGGCGAACGCGGGCTCGGTGAGCTGCTGGTCCTCGGTGAAGTCGAAGAACTCGCCGGGCACGAACCGCTCGGGCAGGGAGTCCAGGGTGTCGGCGGGCCGCGGTGTGCCGAGGGTGACCGCTTTGATCGTCCACTTCTGCACGGGTACCGGCCGTCGCTCGAACCGGGAGATCGGCACGCCGAGGGGGACCACCCGCTGGGTGACGCGCAGGGTGGCGTCGGGGTGGACCAGGCTGCCGACGTTCAGTCTCTCGTTCGCCTGGGGGGTGAAGATCAGCGCGGTGCGCTCGGCGGCCGGCCGCTCCGCCGCCCAGGCGTCGGACTTCGCCAGTTCGGGGGTCAGCGCCTCCAGGGGATCGCGTCCGGGCTTCTGCCCCACGGCGGGCGGTGAGCCCCATCGCACGTCGAAGTCCAGCTCCACGTCCCAGAACAGCACCGAGATGCTGCCGGTGCCGAAGGCGTGCCAGGGGGCCGGTCCCTCCAGGGTGAAGTCCAGGCCGATCCCCGCCAGCCGGCGGCCGAACGCGCGGACCGCCACCCCGGCCCGCACATGCACCGAGAACGCGAACACCGGGTCGAAGACGAACAGCGCGTCCAGCCCCAGCCAGCCCGTGACGCCGCAGCCGGCGATGGTGGCGTCCAGTTGGACCTGGCCGCCGAACATGACGGCGTTGGAGGTGACGGCGAAGTAGGCCTCCATGCGCAGTCCGAAGCCGTTGCCGGGGGCCAGGTCGACCT
Source organism: Streptomyces sp. NPDC006458 (assembly GCF_040612135.1). Lineage (NCBI taxonomy): Bacteria > Bacillati > Actinomycetota > Actinomycetes > Kitasatosporales > Streptomycetaceae > Streptomyces > Streptomyces sp. NPDC006458. Next base: position 66,858 of record NZ_JBEXPR010000025.1, read on the forward strand.
GGAGCCGGTCGAGCGCGGGCACGCGGGCGGGGCGGGTGTAGCGGGGGTGGAAGCCGCCGGCGGACAGGACGAACTCCGGCTGCCGGCCGCCGCGTACGAGGAGGTAGATCTCGCCGCGCACGGCCAGTCCGACGATCCACGAGCCGGACAGCGACACCAGCATCTCGAACAGCGGCACGGCCGGTTCGATACGGCCGAGCACGCTGGCCTGGAGGCGGATGAGAGGCACGACCGGATCGGGCAGCCCGACCACCAGCCGTCCCAGCAGGAGCGCGCGTGCAGGTGCGGGCAGTTCGAGGATCAGTGCCCCGGACAGCGACACCATCCGGCCGCCCCAGTTGATGCGGATCATCGGCCCGACCAGGATGCGTCCGGGGGCCACCGGGAACGCCGAGCCGAGGGAGCCGATGATCTGCGGGGCGCGTTCCACCGCCCGCTCGGGGAACAGCACATGGTCGGCGTTGCCGTCGCCGACGAGCTGTTGCAGCGCGGTGACGTCCGCGCGCCGGTTCACCCCGACCAGCCCGCCGACCGCGTCCAGGGCGAAGCCCAGGCCGAGTTGGATGCCGGGGGCCGGGAACTGGGCGGCGAGCAGCACCAGGAAGCTGGTGGGAGCCGTGCCGTCGGGTGGCCGGAACAGGGCGACCGCCTGGACGCTCAGCACGCCCAGGTCGACCGAGATCAGACCCCCGTAGCCCTGGTCGGGGGTGCGCCGGACCAGGCCGCCGCCGGAGATGGGCGGCACCCTGAGCTCGGTGCCGATGCCGTCCGGGAACAGCTCGCGCAGCTTGCTCGGGTCGAGGCCGGGGCGGCTGCCCGGGGAGAAGGCGACCGGCAGGTCGATCCCGGCCCGTTCCAGGTCGACGCGCACGGGCAGGCCCGGCAGCCCGGCGCTGGCCGACACGGACAGCGCCAGCCGTGGCCCGTCCCCGTCGGAGGTGAGCTCCAGGGCGGCGCCCCGGCTCGACAGGGCCGGGCCGTTCAGCCGCAGGGGCAGGGGGAACCGCAGGCCGCCGGTGCCGGCAAAGCGCAGGCCGTCGACGCGGTCGGCCCGCAGGACGACCGGTTGGGGCTGACCCGACATCGGGGCGGCGCCGCCGATGCCGAGGAGCCTCGCGAGCGCGGCGGGCAGGATCGCGGCGTTGAACCCGTCCAGCGTCAGTTCGACGGCGGCGGGGGTGGTGGGGTCGGCGGTCACGGTGAGCGCGATGCCCTCCACGCTGATCCCCGGCCCGTCGGACATCCCGGCGGCGAGACGGCCGCTGCGGCGCAGCCCGACCGACGCGGTTCCGCCGGGCGGTGCCGGCGGCACGCCGGGCCCGAAGGCGGCGTCCCAGGGCGTGTCTCCGGTCGTGACGGTCGCCGTCGCACTCCAGGGCGGCCGGTCCGTCCGGGGCAGCGTCAAGGCCGCCCGTGGGGTGACCACCACGTCGAACACCGGTCCGTCCGGGGTCACTCCGAGGACCGCCCGCGCGCCTCCCGCTCCGGCGGGGTCGTTCAGCACCAGCGCCACGCCGAGCGGCGCGCCGGGTGCCCGCCGCCAGCCGTGCAGCCGTACGGGCGAGGCGGAGTCCAGGTCGCCCAGCACCTCCCGCAGGAGTTCCACCAGCGAGTTCCCGGCGGGCAGCCGGTCGTGCGCGGCGAGCAGTCGGCCGGCGAGCACGGTGCCCGCGGCCGAGGGGTCCTCGCCGACTTCGGGCAGCGTCCGGAGCAGGCCCTCCACGGCGTCCTTGGCCAGTGCGCGCAGTGGCCCGGCGACCTGCTGGAGGAGTGCGTGCGGGTCCATGGCGGCTCACCCCTGGCTTGCTTCGCCGTTGTCGATCACCAGCGCGCCGTTCATGGTGCCGACGCCGAGCCAGCGGCCGTCCGGGCTGAACCGCAGCGCGAGAACCTCGTCGGTGGGGACGCTGTACCGCTCCTTGCCCTCTAGGTTGAACAGCCGTACGACGTTGTCGATGCTGGCGCTGGCGGCGTGCTTGCCGTTCGCCCTGAACGCCACGTGGGTGACGGCCCCCGGCCCCGGGCCCCTGGCCCCGGGGTTCTGCAGGGGCACCTGGCCCCTCTTGGTCCCGGTGTCCGCCTCCAGCACCCGGGCGGTGCCGTCGGCGGCGCCGACCACGGTCCACTTGCTCTTGGGGTCGAACGCCAGGCAGTTGGGGCCGATGATCGGCTCGACGACGTTGTCCGCCGTGGGCCACAGCTGCTTGCCGTCCTTCGCCTCGAACATCCGGGTGGTGTCGTCGGTGGCGCAGCACAGCACCCGGGAGCCGTCCGGGTCGAAGGCGACCGCGAGGACGGCGCTGCGCGGGGCGAGCCGACCGATCTCCTTTCCGGTCGCCAGTTCGTGCACCCGGGCGGAGCCCTCGTTGCGGTGGTTGCCGCCGTGCCGTTCGTCGACGGCCAGCGCAATCCGGGTGCCGTCCCGGCTCAGGTCCACATCGGCGATCAGCGGCCGGTCGACGGTGATCCGCTGCTTGATCTCCCCGGAGGCCTGGTCGAGGACGGCGATCAGGGTGTCGGTGGCCGCGACGATCCGCCCGTCCGGGGCGAACCGTACGGAGTTCACCGAGTTGCCCGGGTCGAGCGAGCCCTGCCAGACGGCCTTGCCCGTCGTGCTGTCGTGCAGGGACACCTGCTCGAAGTCGGCCACCGCGATCCTGCCGCCGTCGGGGCTGAAGGCGATGCCGGTCACGGAACCGCCGACGGTCACGTCCAGGGGCGTGCCGATGCCGACCGGGCGCACCCGCAGGAGGGTGTCGCTGCCGCCACTGGCGAAGCGCTTGCCGTCCGGGCTGAAGGCGATGGCCTGGACGGAACCCTCCTGCTGGACGGGAGGGAGTGCGACGGTACCGGGCTCACTCATGACGGCTCCTGCTTCTGCCCGGCCGACTCCGCGTCCGGACGGTTGGGTGCCTACACGACCGGCAGCGAGACGTCGAAGGCCGCGCTCGCGCCGCGCACGGTCACCGTCACCGTCTCCGTCTCCGTCTCCGGGGCGAGACCGTCCGGGTTGTCGAAGCGGTAGAGCGCGTACGCGTTGGTGCCGGCCATCTGGATGGCGGGAAGCGGGCCCGCCGAGGGCGCTTCCGCGATGCCCAGGGCCTGTCCGCCGGCGACGAGTTCGACGGCGACGTCGGTGTCCTGGAGGACGAAGGGCTCTTCCACGGCGATGGCGACGTTGACACGCACCGACGTGCCGGTCACCTCGCCGAGGGACGGGTACACCCAGAAGTCACCGGCGAGCTGGGGGGTTTCGTCGTTCATGGGGCTCCTAGGGCACCTGGCAGTTGACGGTCCACTCGCGGGTGAACAGGACCCTTCCGCCGTTGCACACATCGGTCAGCTGCCCGCGGAAGTCGACATCGATCTTGAAGAAGGTGCCGGGCGACCCGACGCCCTGCGGGATGTCCCGGCCTGCGTACTGCGCCCCGGAACGCCGTTTGACCAGATACATGTCGAACAGGTTGCCGTTCCCGATCGAGGTGTTGCGGTGGCCGTAGTCAAGGTCGACGTGGAACTTGTTGGCGGGGCTGGACGCGGCCTGACCGTCCTCGGTGAAGTGGTCGTCGGTGGAACCCGGGCCCGGGCGGGAGCGCACGAGACGGGGTGTCGGAACGCCGTGTTCCTTGGTGATGAAGCGCACGGGCCGGCCGTTCACTTCGAGGTCACCGCGGAGGTACTGCCGGTATTCGCCGCATGCGGGGATCGACGGATCGGCGTCGGCGAACACGGCGTGCATCTCGAATTCGCCGCCGCAGCTCACAGTCGGCTCCGTGCGCTTGCGGCAACTCACCAGCCTAGCCGGAATGTCGACACTCGCCACATCGGCCTGGGGCCACTCGATGACCTCGTCGAAGGGGCCGGTGAAGCCTGCCCGGACCAGCTCCGGCCACTTGCCGGGCTCGGGGACCGGCACGGGATATCCGGGGCGTACCTTGCTGTTCGCGATGTCGTAGTCGAGGTAGCTGCCGCCCTTGAAGAAGTACGCCGATCCATTGCCCCAGTTGACCGCGGCGTCCACGCCGGTCGTGAAGGCGGCGGGGAAGTCGGGCCAGCCGTCGGCGATGTCGCGGGGGTGGACGTCGTGGTCGACGGTGTTGCTCTCGATGTCGTAGCGCACGTACTTGGAGCCCTTGAAGAAGAACGCCCGCCCGTCTCCCCAGTTGATCGCCGCGTCCATGCCGGCGGCGAAGGAGGCGGGCAGGGCGGGCCACTGCTCGGCCGTGTCGTGCGGATAGAAGTCGGCGTCGACCGTGTCGTCGGTCGCGTCCCAGCGGACGTACTCGGGGCCCTTGAAGAAGTACACGAAGCCGTCGGGCCAGTTGAGCACCGCGCGTCGAAGCCGCTCGCGAAGGAGGCGGGCATCGCGGTCCACGCCTCCGCGACCTGTCGGGGGTAGACGTCGTGGTTGACCGTCTCCGCCCCGGTCGTCGGATCGATCTCGTAGCGGACGTACTTGCCGCCTCTGAAGAAGAACACCGTCCGGACCCGCGCCACAGGGGCTCCTTCCGATGAGCGCGCCATGAATGACGGTGTGTGATCGAACGTCACGCAAGGTCAGCAGGGTAGAGGAAGGGCGGCGCGTCGCCGCGCATCTGTCGCATGGCGCGGTCCGCCGTGTGGTGCAAGCATGGAAGTGGTTCTGTGCGCCGCTCCGCGCTCTCGCGAGGAGGGATGGTCATGGCCAAGCGTCTCGTCGTCTGTTGTGACGGCACGTGGAATTTCGCCGACCAGCCCAGCAAGACCAACGTCGCCAAGGTTGCCCTGTCCGTGGTCCCGGGTACCGCCGCCGGGAAGGAACAGCGCGTCTACTACCACACCGGTGTCGGCACCCAACGCCGCGACCGGCTGCGCGGGGGCGCGTTCGGCGCGGGCCTGTCGCACAACGTCGTGGACGCCTACCGGTTCCTGGTCGAGACGTACGAGCCCGACGACGAGCTGTTCCTGTTCGGCTTCAGCCGGGGCGCGTTCACCGCCCGCAGTCTGTCGGGGCTGGTGCGCAACTGCGGCATCCTGCGCCGGGACCACGCGGACCGGATCCCGCAGGCCTGGGCGTTGTACCGCGACCGCATCGAGTCACCGAACGGGGCGGCCTCCACGCTGTTCCGCCGCTCGTACGCGCGCGAGACAGAGATACGTTTCATCGGGGTGTGGGACACCGTCGGCGCCCTCGGCATCCCGTACCCGGGCGCGTCCTGGCTCCAGCCGGCCGCGAACCGGTGCAACGCGCGCTGGGCCTTCCACGGCACCGACCTGAGCAGTTGGATCAGGGCCGCCTTCCACGCGCTGGCCGTCGACGAGAAGCGCTCGGCGTTCCGGCCGGCCCTCTGGCACCAGCAGCCCGGCGCGGACCGCCAGGGCCAGGAGCTGAAGCAGGTGTGGTTCGCCGGGGTGCACTGCGATGTCGGTGGCAGCTACAAGGAGACCGGACTGTCCGACATCACGCTGCTGTGGATGGCCGATCAGGCCCGCCGGTACGGGCTGGAGTTCAACGCCGACGCGCTGAGCGAGGCCGGGCCGAAGGTGATGAAGCCCGAGGAGTGCATCGACTTCCGGGTGCGGCCGGACGGCTCGGGCCCGCTGCACATCTCGCGCAAGGGGATGTACCGGATGTCCAAGCCGTACGACCGGCCGATCGGCCAGGCGGTGGACGAGCAGGGCCGGCCCGACGGGAACGAGTTCCTGGCGGTGCCCGCCAAGGAGCGCTGGGACCGGCTCGGCGACTACCGGCCCGAGCAGCTGGCACGGTACCTGGAGGTCCAGGACAAGGTCCGGCTGGAGCCCGTCCTGCTGCCGGGCCTGGCCGAGGGCCTGCCGCCCCTGCCGTCCGCGTCCCGTGCGACGGGCGACAGCGGAGCGGGTGCCGGGGCGCCGGACGATCTGCACCGCGCCACCTGAAGACCACTACTCCAACACCACCACGGCCCCCGGTCGCCGACGGGCGCCCGGCCGCGCCCGCTCGGCCTCGGCTGAAGGAGATCCGGCATGCTCACCTGCGCACTCTTCGCCGGCGATCCGCTGCTGGAGGCGATCGCCGAGGACCGGGACCGCATCTCACGGACCCGGCACCGCACCGATCCGGCCGTACGGAAGGTGCAGACCGCCCTGCTCGACCGGGATCCGGACTGCCTGCCCCGGTTCGGGGCCGACGGCGACTACGGCGACGAGACCGCCGGGGCGGTCGCCCGGTTCAAGATCGAGGTGCTCGGGGTTCCCCCGGCCGAGGTGATCGACGACGTCGGGCCCCAGACCGTCCTGAAGCTGGACGAGATGCGCGCGGCCTCCGAACGCCCGCCCGCCGAGACCGTCGTCCCCGAGGACTGGCTGCTGACCGACGCCGAGATGGGCCCCTTCCGCTCCCCCGCCTTCAGCCGGGACAGCCTCGTGCTGTTCTTCGTCGACGGCGAGGCCTACTACGAGACCCTGGCCACGCGGCTGGACGGCCTCACCTCCGGGGACCGGGTGCTGTTCGCGGGCTGGCGGTTCTCGCCCGAGCAGATGCTGCGTCCGGCTGCCACCGGGTCACCGGGCATCCTCGACCGGCTGCTCAAGCTCCGCGCCGACGGTGTCGTCGTGCGCGCGCTGCTGTACGGTTCGGCGTTCTCCACGCTGCCGGTGCGCAGGCCCAGGATTCCGACCCTGCCGTCCAAGGACAACTTCGACTTCCGCACCGGCCTGGTCGACGCGGGGGCGCAGGCGGTACTGGACGCCAGGGTGGGCGAGTTCGGCTCCCACCACCAGAAGTGCGCGGTGGTGCAGGGCGCCGTGGAGGGGCCCTGCGCGTTCGTCGGCGGGATCGACGTCTGCCTCGACCGCTGGGACAACGCCGCTCACATCGACCCGCCCGTACGGCAGCGGGAGCCCGACTTCCTCGGGAAGAAGATCACCCAGCCCGGCTGGCACGATGTGCAGTGCGCGGTGTTCGGGCCCGCCGTCCAGCAGGTCTGGCAGGCCCTCGTCGACCGCTGGAACGATCCCACCCGGCCCAGCCGCATCGACGCCGCTCCCCCGCCGATCCCCTCCTCCGAGGCACCCGGACCACCGGCCGCGGGCACCCAGGCCGTCCAGGTGCTGCGCACGCTCACCTGCAAGGGCGTCTACTCCTTCCTGCCGGGCGGCGAGTTCACCGTCACGGCCAGCTACCGCAAGGCCATCCGCCGGGCGCGGCACTACATCTACATCGAGGACCAGTACCTGTGGCCCTCACCCGTCGTCGACGACCTGCGGGACGCCGCGGCGCGGGGCGTGCAGGTCGTCCTGGTCACCGCACGCGACTTCGACGCGCCGGGGCTCGGGGACGTCCACAAGGCCCTGCGGGCCGAGACCCTCCAGCGCATCGCCTCCGCCGCGCCCGGGAACGTCCACTGCTTCCATCTGGAACAGGCCGCGACGACGCTCCAGGTCTACGTGCACGCCAAGCTGATGATCGTCGACGACCAGTACGTCGCCGCGGGCAGCGCCAACCTCAACTTCCGGTCCCACACCACCGACTCGGAGCTTCAGCTCGCGGTCTTCGACACGGAGCTGGCCGACGGCACCATGGGCGGTGTGCCGCACCGGGTCGGCGTGTCCGTGCGTGATCTGCGCACCCAGATCTGGGGAGAGCACCTCAACGAGGACCCGTCGCTGCACGAGGACGCGCTGGTGGGGCTCTCCCGCATGCCCACGGCGGGCGGCAAGACGGGCCACCTGGTCGGCTTCCCCGTGCCCGCGCAGGTTCCCGCCGTGGACTGGCGCGAGACCCTGCGCGAGCTGCTGCGCTCCCTCCAGGCGATGGAGAACTGGCAGTTCCTGGCGCCCCTGGTGCTCGGCCCGCTCGCCCTGCCCCTCGAACTGGTGCCGGGCCTCGACCTCGGCACGGCGGCGGATCTCATCCCCGACCCGGAGGACTTCCTGCGCAGGCTGCTGAACCCCAACACCGTGTGCTGAGCGACGCCGAGTGCCGAGCAACGCCGAGTGCCGAGCGACGCCGTGTGCCGAGCGACGCCGTGTGCCGAGCGCGAGCAGCCTCCGCCGTGCGGCTGAGCCGGCTTTCGCCGACTTTGGTCGCCACGCCGCTCGGGGGCCTCCGTCAAGACGCTCATCCGCTCGGCCGCCGGCGCAAAGACGCTCACGCCCTCGGCGGCCTCCGCCCAGACGCTACATGCGCGCTCGGCCGCCTCCGCCCAGACGCTCAGGCCCCGAACACGGTGAAGCCGCGGCCGGAGAGCTGGGAGGCGAGCGCGGCCACCGTGTCGGGGTCGTCGAACGCCCCGTTCTCGGCCAGACCGTTGGCCGTCTGGAACTCCCTGACCTTGCCCTGGGTGAGGGGGCCGTCCCCGCCGTCCTGCGACAGGGGCTTGAAGTCCAGCGCGAGCAGCGCTCCTTGCACGCCGAACACGTCCGACACGTCCAACGCGACCTGTTCCGGGGGCAGACCCCGGTCCTCCACGGCGCGGGCCAGCAGGAAGTGGGCCCGGTCGAGCCTGTTGCGGATCCTGATCGTGCCCACGTCGGGGGTGAAGTGGCACTCGTCCGCGGCGAGCACCCAGTCCCGCGCCCCCACATGTCCCTGGAACTTCGGGAACCGGAACTTCGGGCCCATGGCCCAGCACATGCTCATCGCGCCCAGCTGGGCGCTGGCCGGCCAGGTGGCGAAGCCGCCGAATCCCTCCCGGCCGAGGAGCACCGACTCCATCTCGTCGAGCTTGGCGAAGACATGGCGGTCGATCTCGGCGTCGTCCACGTGCAGGCGGGTGAACTCCTCGAACCCGCCGTGCAGCCCGGAGGGCGCCAGTTCCAGGTGCGACTTCACCGTGTCCCAGTCGAGGGCGACGTCCTCGGGCGTGGCCTCGGTGTCCACGCCGTCGACCAGCCAGCGCAGACGGCCGGCGGCGGCCAGGGACAGGGCCCGCTCACCCTCCGTGGGCGCCGAGTTGTCCCGCGCGGTCTCGTCGATCTTGTTGCCGATACCGGTGCTCACGTATCCCTTGACGTCCAGGTACATGAAGTGGACGCGTCCTTCGAGGGGGTCGTTGAAGCTGATCCAGTAGTCGCGAACGCTCTGGTGCATGATGCTGCCTTCCTGAGCGAGACCCCGGAGCACTCGGGAAGCATGCGGGCGAACCGGGGCGAGGGTTCCACGCCGAGTTCCTCGTCGAGCAACCGCCGGAACGCCTCATAGTGACGGACCGCTTCGGCGAGGTTGCCCTCCGCGAGATGTGCCGAGACCACCGCCCGGTGAGCGCTCTCCCGCAGCGGTTCCGCGCGGACGCTCGCCCAGGCGGCCTCCATGGCGAGGGCCGGCCTGTCCTGCCGCACCAGGGCCTCGGCGAGCGCGTCGAGCGCGTGCAGACGCAGCTGACGCAGCCGCTCGCGCTCCAGCAGCACCCAGTCCTCGTCCCAGCCGGGCAGCAGGTCCTCCCCGGTCAGGATGCCCGGCGGGGGCAGTTCGTCGAGCTCCTCGGCGCCGCCCTGTACCACCCGCAGTGCCGTCCGGGTCAGGACGTGCACATCCACGCGCAGGGCGGGTGTGATGAGCAGGGTGTCGCCGTAGCAGCCGATCAGGGGTGGTTCGCCACGGGGCAGCTTCCACAGAGTGGTCCGCAGGCTGCCGCGCGCGTGCTCCTCCGTGACCTCGGGCCACAGGGTGCCGGCGAGGACCGTGCGCGAGACCTGCCCGCGCAGTCCCATGTATGCCACGACCCGTTGGCCGTTGCGGGAAAGCTCGACCGTCTCGGCGCCGAGTTCGAGGTGGAACTGGCCGAGCAGTCGCAGCCGGGGAGGAGCAGTCACCACCAGTCTCCCAACGCGCCGTCCCCTCACCATCTTCCGCCCGCCGCTCAGCGCCTGCAATTCGGCCCGGCCCCGCTCACGCGGCGATGACGCGGGCGTGACGCCGCGATGACACCGGTTCCGTACCGTGAACGTGGTGTGTGGCTCGGCTCCCGTCGGTGCCACGCAGCCCGAAGGGTTCCGGCCGATCGGCCGGACGTGGGAAGAGACCAGGAGCGGAGTCGTCATGGTCGCTCTGGTGAACGTCCAGTTCGGGAAACGGAACGAGGACGTGCGTACCGTGCAGAAGGCGCTGATCGCGCGGGGCCGCCGGATAGCCGACGGCGCCACCGCGCTGTTCGGCGAGCAGACCAGAGCCGCGTATCGGGCGGAACAACTCGCCCAGGGCTTCAAAGGTGCGGACGCCGACGGTGTGCCGGGGTGTGCGTCCCTGACGGTCCTCGGGCGGCTCGGCGGCTTCGAGGTCGACTGCGCCCGGGTCTCGGCGGGCGGCGGCGGACGGCTCGTGCTGAGCCAGGTGACGTACCGCGATCCCGGGGACGAGAGCGGCGAGGACGCGATGCGGCGGTACGCGCGCAGGGCGTGCGAACTGACCGGCATGGAGCCGAGGTTCGGTGTCCCGGCGCTCACCACCATCGCCAAGCGCGAGTCCGCCAGCAATCATCCGAGGTTCCGGGTGAACACGACGGACATGAACGCCCGCGGCGGCAGGGCCGCCGACGGCCACCCGCGGAACTGCTCGCGGGGTGCCACGCAGTGCGTCCCGGTCACGTTCGCCACCTACCACCAGTCAGGTACCGCCACCACGCCGTACGACGTGGTCGCCTGCATGTGCGCGACGATCAACTACGTACGCGACCGCTATCAAGTGAACCAGTCCGGCTCGAACTTCGCCGCCCGCGTCCAACAGGCCGATTCGCGCCGGGCTCCCCACTGGTACTAGGAGCCCTCATGGTCGCTCTGTCCAATGTCCAGTTCGGCAAGCGGAACGAGGACGTACGCACCGTACAGAAGGCCCTCATCAAGCGGGGTCGCAAGATTCCCGACGGGGCCACCGGCCAGTTCGGGCCGCAGACCAAGGCCGCCTACCGCGCCGAGCAGGTCGCCCAGGGATTCAAGGGCGCCGACGCCGACGGCGTGCCCGGCTGCACCTCGCTGACCACGCTCGGCCGCCACGCCGGCTTCAAGGTCGACTGCCGGGGCGCCCGCCCCGCCGCCGCGCCGCGTCCGGCCGGCGGCAAGGTCAAGTCGCCCGTGCCCGGCCACAAGGTGAGCTTCGAGTTCTTCCAGCGCGGCTCCTACGCCTGGAAGCCCGACGGTGTCGGCAGGCACACCGGGCAGGACTTCGCCGCGCCCACGGGTGTCCCCGTGGTCGCCGTACGCGGTGGCAGGATCGCCTGGTCCAACGGCCAGGGCGGCGCGTACGGGCAGTGGATCGGGCTGGCCGCCGACAACGGCCACATCTACACCTACTGCCATCTCTCGCAGCGTCAGGTGAAGATGGGCCAGAAGGTCAGCGCCGGACAGCAGCTCGGCAAGGTCGGCAGCACGGGCAACTCCACCGGCCCGCACCTGCACTTCGAGATGTCCAAGGGCTCCAACTGGTCCTACGGCAGTGTCGCGAAGCCCGCTTGGTGACGGGCACCAGACGGGCTCCGGGCCTGCCCGGTCGACGGGTGCCCACCAGGCCCGGAGCTCGACGGAGGACCAGGACCTCGGTCCTGGCCCTCCGTCGGCGTCCCGACCCGCTCAGACGTCACTCACTCAGGCGTCCTCGAAGAGCAGGTCCTCGGGCGGCCGGGTCATCCGCACGGTCTCGCCGTCGGTGACCTCCACGACGCGGTGGAGGCCCACGCAGCGCTCACCGGTGGACAGGATCGAGTAGCGGTCGCCTCCGCCGGCCAGATAGGCCGGGAGGCAGCCCAGCGGCATGCCGAGGGCCAGGTAGTCCACCATGCGGCGGAACAGCTTGGGGAACAGCAGTGCCTCGTCGGTCAGCGTGCTCAGGCCGGTGATCTTCGCGCCGGTCAGCGTGAAGTCGCTCGGCCACAGGCCCTGGCCGGTGTCTCGGGCCGCCTCGGTCCTGGCGGCCAGTTCCACCCGCAGCGAGGTGAACAGGCTGCGGTAGAACATCGGGTAGGCGAGACCGTCCGCGATGAGATGGTGGTTGACGGTCGAGGCGAGCTGCGCGACGTCGACGTCGATCTCCCGGCCGCTCTCCACGTCGTGTGTGCCGCGGCCCGCGAGGGCGATGCAGCGGCCGTGGACGTCGGCGTTGCGGGTGAGGACGAACCCGGGCACCGTCTCCGGGGTGGTGGCGGTCACGGTCTCGTTTCCCGCGCGCTGGACATCGGTGAAACCGAGCCAGCTCAGCATTTCGTCACGGGCCGCGTGGGCGAACTTCAGCGGCTGGTGGACCCGGTTGGGTCCGTAGTGCGTCTCGGGTGCGTCGACGGCGTCGAGCCGCAGCTTCGCCCGGCCGGTGACGCTGTGTTCGACGGCCCGCCCGCGACCGCCGCCGACGAGGTCCCAGTGTTCCGGGTTCTCGGCCGTGAAGGCGACCGTGTCCCCGTCCGGCTGGGTGCCCTTGACGTCGTAGAAGCCCTTGATCAGAAGCATGGGCATGGCGACTCCTCACGTGTGGAAGGTGCTCGATGCCCTACGAATGTCCGCGGATTCGAGGGGCCCGCGCACCCTGTCCAACTCGGAACCCCCCACCTTCGATTGTCCGGCCGAACGAGCGGTTCCGCATGTTCGGCGGACCGGAATCGGGCCGGTTCTCCACGCACTTCGACCGCCGGCCGCTGATGCGGCTCGACGGTCGAAGGCGAGAACGGAAGGCGTGCCGTCGGTGTCAGCCGACGACCTCGGCGGACTCGATGACGACGGGCTGTGTGGGCACGTCCTGGTGGCCGCGGACGGTCGCGGTACGCACCGCCTTGACCTGGTCGACCACGTCCTGGCCCTCGACGACCCGGCCGAAGACGGTGTAGCCCCAGCCGTTGGGGTTCTTCGCCTTGAAGTCGAGGAAGTCGTTGTCCGAGACGTTGACGAAGAACTGGGCGGTCGCGGAGTGCGGGTCGCCGGTGCGCGCCATCGCCACGGTGTACGCGGTGTTCTTCAGGCCGTTGTCGGCCTCGTTGGTGATCGGGGCCAGGGTGGGCTTCTGCGCCATCTCAGCGGTGAAGCCACCGCCCTGCACCATGAAGCCGTTGATCACACGGTGGAAGATCGTTCCGTTGTAGTGACCGTTCCTGACGTACGTCAGGAAGTTCTCGACCGTCTTGGGCGCCTCGGCGTCGGCGAGCTCGAGAACGATGCTGCCGTGGTTCGTCGTCAGCTTGACCCTGGACATGGAAACGCGCCTTTCTCACGGGGATGACCGAATCATCTTTTCACGCACGCCCCACGGGTCACGATGTGGTGGCGCAGCCGTAGGCCAGGTACTGCCCGGAGTCGTCGCTCGCGGAGGGGCCGTAGAGGAGTTCGGAGCTCAGGTAGAGGCGGCCGTGGGCGTAGCGGACCTCGCTCGCGTCGCCGGGCACCGTGCCGCCGTCCGCGTCCTGCAGCAGGGTGCTCAAGCGCAGGGTCCGGCCGTCCAGGGACACCACGCGGGGGCCGCCCGGTCCGATCTGGTGGGCGAGGACGTTCGGGCCGTCCGTGCGCAGGAGGTCGAACGGCGCTCCCTGGCCGTCGGTGCGCTGCCCGGTGGGTCTGCCCGCGGCCAGGGAGAAGGCGACCACCTGGGCGGCGGCGTCGCGCTCGGTGCCGACGTAGAGCGCTCGTTGCCGACGACCGCGCCGGTGCGGCCGGAGTCGGCCGAGCAGTCCAGGGTGTACACGTCGTCCTCCACCGTGAACCTGGAGCGCAGGCGGCCGCGCTCGTCGAGGGCGAAGACGTCCTGCCCGGTGGAACTGGCGATGTCCCCCGAGACCGCGGCGAGGACGACCGGACGGGTGGACAGCACGCGGGGGCGCTGGGCGCCGCGCGGTAGGCGGTAGGCGGTAGGCGGTAGGCGGTAGGCGGTAGCGGACGTCGCCGGTGGCGGGGTCGAGGAGCTGGACGTGGTAGGTCGCCTCGTCGGTGGTGTCGTAGCAGCCGACGACCGCGACCAGGCGCGGGCCGCCCGCACAGTCCTCGTCGACGCACCAGGAGGCGCCGGGCCGCCAGCGGAGCCTTCCGGTCCGCAGGTCGAAGGCCGCGCCGCCGTGCACACCCGCGACGGCGGCGGTCTCGCCGCTGATCGCGAGGCGGTCGAAGGCCACGGGGACGTCGCCCGTGGTGCCGGTGACCGTGTGGTTCCCCAGCCGCCGGCCGGTGTCCAGGTCGAACGCCGTAACCTGTGCACAGGGCTGATAGGCGTTGCCCTTGCCGCGTCTGCCCTCCTCGTGGACGATCAGGCCCACGTGGCCGTCGCCGGCCTCCGTCGAGCCCGCGCACGACAGGCCCGACAGGGGCAGCGTCCAGATCCGTTCCTCGGAACCGGCCCTCCAGCCCTGGATCTCGTAGCCGGTGACCTTCGCGAACACCGTGTCGGTGAGCCAGGAGCCCCGCAAGCTCCAGAGCTCGCCGGAGGGGAACCGGGGCGCCGGGATCCGGGTGCTGAAGGTGGCGGTCGGGTCGGCGGGCGCCTTCTCGCGGGGGCCCTCGACGGCGGCCCGGGAGGGTTTCGCGGAAGGGGCGCGGTACGGCCCCTAGGCCGCCCCGGCCGGGGCCAGTACGCGTTCGAGGAACCAGACCAGGCCGATGAAGCCGACGACGGCCGCGGCCGCGGCCTGGACGACGGTCGCCCAGGAATAGCGGCGGGCCAGCAGGACCAGCGGGAACACCACCAGGACGATCGCGAGTTGGCCCAGTTCGATACCCAGGTTGAAGCTCAGCAGCGACAGCAGCAGCCGCCCGGAGAAGTGGCCGGTGAAGCTGAGGGCCCCGGCGAAGCCGAGCCCGTGCAGCAGGCCGAAGCCGAAGACCACCAGGGTGCGGTGCCGGGTCTCGCCGCGCACGATGTTCTCCACCGCCACATACACGATGGACAGGGCGATCAGCGGTTCGACGATCTTCGCCGGGACCTCCACCCAGCCCAGCACGGCCAGGGCGAGGGTGACGCTGTGCGCCAGGGTGAAGCTGGTGGCGAGCCGGACCACGCTGCGCCGGCCGCGGGCGCCGAGCAGCAGGAGCACCAGGAAGAGCACGTGGTCGACGCCGAAGAGGATGTGTTCCAGGCCCAGGGACACGAAACGGCCCGTCGACGGCGGCAGATGGCCGGAGTCGGCGGCCCCCGCCGCGCTCCGGCCCACCCGCAGTTCACGGTGACCGGTGTCGAAGACGTCGCTCCCGCCGGCACCCCCGAGTTCGTAGTCGACCACATTGGTGTGCTCCGCGCCGAGGGCGGCCGTCTCGGCGAACACGTCGTAGCGCACCACGAACTCGCCCTTCCCGGAGCCCGGGCAGCGATGGACCAGGAGCAGACGGGCGTAGAGGAACTGCTGTCGCCGTGTGATGCCCGTGCCGTCGAGCCGGGCGGCGCAGTCGGCGCCGTCGAGGGTGACGGTCAGGCGGTCGGTCACATAGCGGTGGGCACGACCACCGCCGCGGTCGCGGCGCTGCCGTCCAGCAGGTTGGCGGTGGCCTCGTCGCCGCCGGTGCCGCAGTCGGCGATGTCCCCGGCGCCGACCAGCACCGGGTCCCCGGACGGCGGCGGCGTCCGGGTACTTCAACTACTACGGCGCCTCGGCGGGCGCGGCCGGCAAGGGGTACTACTCCTTCGACCTCGGCAACTGGCATGTCGTCGCGCTCAACTCCAACTGCTCGATCGTTTCCTGCTCGGCCGGCTCGGCGCAGGAGCAGTGGCTGCGCAACGACCTGGCGGCCAGCACCAAGCCGTGCACCGTGGCCTACTGGCACCACCCCCGCTACACCTCCGGCGCCAGCCACGGCCCCAACACCGCGGTGCAGCCGCTGTACCAGGCGCTGTACGACAACAACGCCGAGGTCGTCGTCACCGGGCACAACCACAACTACGAGCGGTTCGCCCCGATGAACGCCACCGGCGGTGTGGACAACGCCCGCGGCATCCGGCAGTTCGTGGCCGGCATGGGCGGCACCGGCCTGGGCGGCTTCGGCACCATCCAGCCCAACAGCGAGGTGCGCAACAGCAGCACCTGGGGCGTGCTGAAGCTGACCCTGCACGCGAGCGGCTACGACTGGCAGTTCGTGCCGCAGGCGGGCAAGACCTTCACCGACAGCGGCACCAACAGCTGTCACTGACCGGCCCTCCCCGTGACGGGTGCCCGCCCCGCAGGGGAGGGCACCCCCCGGCTCGCCCCGGGCCTTCCCCGGCTCCCCGGCTCCCGGACTCCCCGGCTCCCGGACTCCCCGGCTCCCCGGCTCCCCGGCTCCCGGACTCCCCGGCTCCCCGGCTCCCCGGCTCCCGGGCTCCCGGGCTCCCGGGCTCCCCGCCGGACCCTCCCACCCGGTCACCGCTTTCCAGAAAGGTCCGCCCGCATGTATCTGTCCTCCATCGACAGGCCCGGGTCCGACGCCGCGCCGGACGCGGGCCCCCGCTCCCGCCTGCGCGGGCTCAAGGCCGTCGGCGGCAATGTCTTCGCGCTCGGCACGGTCAGCCTCCTCACCGACGTCTCCGCGGAGATGGTCACCGCGATCCTGCCGGTGTACCTGGTGTTCGGGCTATCCATGAGCCCGCTGGCGTACGGCATGATCGACGGGATCCACACCGGCGCGACCGCGCTGCTGCGGCTCGTCGGCGGATATGTCGCGGACCGGATCCGACGGCCCAAGGCGGTCGCCGGACTCGGCTACGCGCTGTCGGCCGTCACCAAGCTGGGACTGCTCGTGGTCGGCCGCTCCGCCGGGGCGATCGGACTGGTCATCGCGGTCGACCGGGCAGGCAAGGGACTGCGCACGGCGCCCCGGGACGCGCTGATCACCCTCTCCGCCCCACCGCACGCGCTCGGCCGCGCCTTCGGCGTGCACCGGACCATGGACAGCGTCGGCGCCTTCCTCGGCCCGCTCGTCGCCCTGGGCGTGCTCGCGGCCTCGGGGCAGGCCGTCGACGCCGTCCTGGTCACCAGCTGCTGCATCGCCGCACTCGGCGTGCTCGTCCTCGTCCTGTTCGTCCGCGACCGGCGCGACGAACGCCCGCCCGCGGCCCGGGCCAGCCCGCGCGAGGCCCTGACCCTGCTGAGGTCCGCGCCGGTGCGCAGGCTGCTCGGCGCGGCGTGTCTGCTGGGCTTCGCCGTCATCGGCGACGGGTTCGTCTACCTGCTGCTGCAACGCCGCGAGGACCTCTCCCTCGGCAGCTTCCCCCTGCTCGCCGTCGGCACCAGCCTGGCCTATCTGCTGCTGGCGATGCCGCTCGGAGCCCTGGCCGACCGGATCGGCCGGGCACCCGTCGTGCTCGGCGGGTACACGGCCCTGGTCGTCGTCTATCTGCTCCTGTTCAGCCCCCTGCACGGCTGGCCGCTGCCCGTCCTGGTGCTGCTGCTGTACGGCTTCTTCTACGCGGCGACCGACGGCGTGCTGATGGCGCTGGCGGGGCCGGTGCTGCCCGGGCATCTGCGCACCACCGGCATCGCGCTGATCCAGACCGGACAGGCCCTCGCCTACCTCGTCTCCTCCGTCCTGTTCGGACTCGCCTGGCAGATGTGGGGCCCGGCCGCCGCCGTCCGGGGCGCCGCCGTCCTCGCCGCACTGGCCGTCGTGGCCACGGCGTTCCTGCTGATCAACCGATCCACCCCTCCTACCGACACCGAGGTGACCGCATGAGCCGGCCGTCGAACACCGACAGCGAACCGCAGCCCACCCCTCCCCCCGCACGGCCCCGGTCCGGGCGCACGGCTCGCATCCTCACCACGGTCGCCGCGACCGTCGCGCTGACCGGCGTGGCGGTCGGATATGTGCAGCTCAGCTCCTCCGCCAAGACCCCCGACACGCCCGCCACGACCGAGAAGCTGTCGCTGGCACCCGGCCCCCGCCTGCTCACTCTCACCAGCACCGGGCAGGTGACCACGGTCGACAGGAACGACCCCGGCGGCCCGCGCGCGGTGTCAGGGACGAAGTGCGACCGCGTCTACGCCGCCGCCGGCACCGTCGCCTGCCTCTACGCCGACGGCGTCCTCGGCACCGTCACGATGCGCGTCCTCGGCCCGGACCTGAAGGAACGCAGAACCATCCCGGTCAGCGGTGTGCCCAACCGGGTGCGGGTCTCCGGCAGCGGCCGCATGGTCTCCTGGACCGCGTTCGTCGGCGGCGACAGCTACGCCACCCTCAACTTCGCCACCCGCACCGGCATCTACGACACGAGGACCGGCACGCTGTTCAAGACCCTGGAGACCTTCCACGTCGTCAAGGACGGCAAGCCCTACCAGTCGCTCGACGTCAACTACTGGGGCGTCACCTTCACCGGCGACGACAACACCTTCTACGCGACCATGTACACCAAGGGCCATCGCTACCTGGTCCAGGGCGACTTCGCCGAGCGCACCGTCCGCACCCTGCGGGACGGGGTCGAGTGCCCCTCGCTCTCGCCCGACGGAACCAGGATCGCGTTCAAGTCGCCCGTCGACGGCGACTCGGCGAAGGGCTGGCGGCTGTCCGTGCTCGACCTGGCGACGAGGCGGGTGACCCGCACCGCCGAGACCCGCAGCGTCGACGACCAGGCCGCCTGGCTCGACGACTCCACGCTCGCCTATGTCCAGCAGCATGACGACGGCACCAAGGACGTCTGGTCCGTGCCCGCCGACGGCTCCGGCTCTCCGCGCCGGCTGCTGCGAAACGCCCACTCCCCCGCGGCGCTCGGCTGATCCCGCGGCGGGTATTCCCGCGGAAACCATCGGAATTCCGATGGCCGGCATTGGATTCCCCATTGGTCACCCGCGCCCCACCGGCCTACCTTCGAGGACATCGCCGCACTGACGATCTGGACGCGAAACGTCAGATCTCGCAGAACGTCGGAGCGTGCCGTCCCGTCCGCCGGGCCCCCGTCGGACCCGCACCCTCGAAAGAGACATCCATGTCCAAGATCCTTTTCGTCATGACCGGCGCCGACCACTGGACGCTGGCCGACGGCACCCAGCACCCCACCGGCTTCTGGGCCGAGGAGGCCGTCGCCCCCTACGAGGTGTTCAGGGCCGCCGGCCACGAGATCGTCGTCGCCACCCCCGGCGGTGTCGTCCCGACCGTCGACAAGAGCAGCCTCGCGCCCGAGGTCAACGGCGGCGAGGAGAACGCCGACAGGATCGCGGCCGCCCTCGGCTCCTTCGCCGAGATCGAGAACCCGATCCGGCTGGAGGACGCCCGTCTGGACGACTACGACGCCGTCTTCTACCCCGGCGGCCACGGCCCCATGGAGGACCTCGCCGTCGACGCCACCTCCGGCCGGCTCCTCATCGACGCCCTCGCCTCCGGCAAGCCCCTCGGTGTGGTCTGCCACGCCCCGGCCGCGCTGCTCGCCGCCACCCTGGAGGACGGCTCCAACGCGTTCGCCGGCTACCGGGTCGCCGCGTTCACCAACGCCGAGGAGACCCAGGCCGGCTTCGCCGACAAGGCCAAGTGGCTGCTGGAGACCCGTCTGGTCGAGGCAGGCGTCGACGTCCGGGCCGGCGAGCCGTGGGTGCCCAACGTGGTCGTCGACCGCAACCTGGTCACCGGGCAGAACCCCGCCTCCTCCGCCCCGCTCGCGGCCGAGGTCCTCAAGAAGCTGGCCTGACGATGGGCACCGACCGGCTCGACGAGGTCCTCGACGCCGCGTACGACTGCCTCACCCGGTACGGCGTACGGCGCACCACGATGGACGACATCGCCGCCACCATGGGCGTGTCCCGGTCAGCGGTCTACCAGTACGTCCGCGGCAAGGACGACGCCTTCCGCCGGCTCGCCGCCCGTCTGCACACCCGCGCCCTGGAGCGGGCCCGGCGGGCGGCGGACGACCCGGACGCCCCCTGCGCGGAGCGCGTCCGGGGCGTCCTGGCCGCCAAGCACGACCTGGTCGTCGAACTGAGCGGCCCCTCCCCGCACACCGCCGAACTCCTGGACACCAAGGCCCGGTTGTTCGGCGGGATCTGCGCCTCCTTCACCGCCGACCTGCGGCGGCTGCTGATCCGCCTGTTCGGCGAGGCGGGCACCGCGCCCGGGGTCGAGCCCGCCGAGGCGGCCGACATCTGTATCGCCCTGGTCATCGGACTGGAGTCGGTCGAGGACGGCCGGGCGCTGTTCGGCCCCGCCGCCGACGCCCTGCTGACCGGGCTGCTGGGCGCACCGGCGGCGGTCGGCTGACGGGCGTACCGGGGAGGCGGCCCACCCCGACTTGACAAGGTGGGGCCCGTCTCACGCCCGTCCCCGCCGAACGCCCCGTCGGGTGGTGCAGACTGGCGGCCGGGCCACGTGCGCGGCCTCCGGTCGGCGCTCAGCAGCCGCCGTCGACATCCGACCGTATGACAAGGAACGCCTTCATGAGCACACCCTCGAGCGACCGCCCCGTCGCCGCTTCCGGCACCTTCGCTCTCGGCGGTGATCTGCCCGTCCGCCGGCTCGGCTACGGCGCCATGCAGCTGACCGGCCCCGGCGTCTGGGGCGAGCCCAAGGACCCGGACGAGGCGATACGCGTCCTGCGACGGGCCGTGGAACTCGGTGTGACCTTCATCGACACCGCCGACTCCTACGGCCCCTTCGTCAGCGAGCGCCTGATCCGTGAGGCGCTCCACCCCTACGCCGACGACCTGGTCATCGCCACCAAGGGCGGCCTGACCCGCTCCGGTCCGGGCGACTGGCGGCCCGTGGGCCGGCCCGAGTATCTGCGCCAGCAGGTCGAACTGAGCCTGCGCCACCTCGGCCTGGAGCGCGTCGACCTCTACCAGCTGCACCGCATCGACCCGCAGGTGCCGCTCGCCGACCAGCTCGGTGAGCTCAGGCTGCTCCAGGACGAGGGCAAGATACGGCACATCGGCGTCTCCGAGGTGACCGTCGAGCAGCTGAAGGAGGCCCGCGTGCACGCGGAGATCGTCTCCGTGCAGAACCTGTACAACCTCGCCAACCGCGCCGCCGAGGACGTCCTCGACTACGCCGAGGCGGAGAACATCGCCTTCATCCCCTGGTTCCCCATGGCCACCGGCCAACTGGCCCGCCCCGGCGGCCCGCTGGACGCCGCCGCCCGGCAGCACGACGCCACGCCGTCGCAGCTCGCCCTGGCCTGGCTGCTGCGCCGCTCCCCCATGATGCTGCCGATCCCCGGCACCTCGCGCGTGGCGCACCTGGAGGAGAACCTCCGGGCCGCGTCCCTCGCCCTCACCGACGAGGAGTTCGCGGCGCTCTCCGACGCGGTCTGACCGTCGCGCACCACCCGGCTCGGCTTCCCCTCGGTACCGGGGGGAAGGACGGTCCCCTCGGGGAGGACCTCAGAGGGAGATCAGCCCGGCGGCCGTCTCCCGGAAGCCGCAGGCCTCGAAGTAGAACGGGCGCAGCCGGTCCTCGAAGTCGGCATGGAGCCACTGGCAGCCGGCCGCGCGGGCCTCTTCGGCAGCCACGGCGACGAGCCGGGCGCCGACACCGCGCGAGCGGTGCCGCTCGGCGACGACGGTGTCCAGCAGGAAGGCGTGGACTCCCCCGTCCCAGACGACGTTGACGAAGCCGACGAGGTCGCCGTCCGCACGGGCACAGACCCAGCCGAGGCTGTGCCGGTCGAGCCGGGCACGCCAGTTCGAGCGGCCGGCCGGGCCGCCGAAGCCTTCCGCGTGCAGGGCGTCGAGGGCGTCGTCGTCGAAGTCGCCGCGCCACTCGTGGGTGATCGTCACGCGCCGATCGTACGCACCGCTGCGCTGCCCCGCCGCCGCCATGACCGACGGCCGCGGGGCAGGGAGTCCGGGCTGCCCGCGCGGCCGTCGTGCGGTGCCTCGGTACGGGGTCAGCGGTGCTGTGCCGCCGAGTGGGCTATGGCGGTGACCAGCAGGCCGTCGCGGGCCGCCCAGGTGCCGTGGAAGACGCGGACGGGGCCGGCGACCAGGAGGCGGGCCTCGAAGGTGCCGCCGGGGTGGAGGGTGAGGTAGGCGTCCTCGAAGCCGAGCCAGCGGCCGGTCAGCGGGTACCAGGCCTTGTACACGCTCTCCTTGGCGCTGAACAGGAGGGTGTCCCAGTGCGGGCCGCCCGGCCGGGTGAGCTGCGCACGCTCCGCCGGCAGGGCGATGCGGTCGAGGACCCCTTCGGGCAGCGGCTTGTCCTCCTCGGCGTCGATGCCGATCGAGGCGTGGTCCGACTCCCGCGCCACGGCCGCCGCGCGGTAGCCGTGGCAGTGGGTCAGACTGCCGATCACCCCGGGGGGCCACAGGGGCTCGCGCTTGGGTCCGCGCAGCACCGGCACCGGCGCGATGCCGAGTCCGGCCAGGGCCCGGTGGGCGCAGCCACGGCCGGAGGTGAACTCGGCCCGGCGCTTGGGCAGGGCCCGGGTGATCAAAGCCCGCTCCTCCGGGAACAGTTCGCTGTCCGGGAGTTCACCGCCTCGCGTCTCGGCCGTCGCCGCGGTGGTGGGCAGGATGCCCGCGAGCAGCCCGGTCGTGGTGACCGGGCCGGTCACGGTGGCGGTGCCCGCCGGACCGGGCGCCGTGGGGGCGCCCGTCAGGACGTCGGTGATCACGACGCGCCCCCGGTGGTGAGCCGTTCGGCGAGGCGGAAGGCGAGTTCCAGGGCCTGTTCGCCGCTGAGCCGGGGGTCGCACAGCGAGAGGTAGCGGGTGTCGAGGTCCTCGAAGTCGATGCCGGTGTCGCCGCCGACGCACTCGGTGACGTCGTCGCCGGTGAGTTCGAGATGCACGCCGCCCGGGTGGGCTCCGGCGCAGCCCAACACCTCGAAGAAGCCCATGAGTTCGTCGAGGACGTCGGTGAAGCGGCGGGTCTTGTGGCCGGTGGGCGCGGTGATGGTGTTGCCGTGCATCGGGTCGCAGACCCAGGCGACGGCCCGGCCTTCCTTGACGACGCGTTCCACCAGCGCGGGCAGCGCCTCACGGACGCGCCCGGCGCCCATGCGGGAGACGAGGGTGAGCCGGCCGGGCTCGTTGTCCGGCGAGAGACGGTCGATGAGACGCAGCAGTTCGTCGCCCGAGATGCCGGAACCCACCTTCACGGCCAGCGGGTTGGCGATCCGGGCGCAGTAGTCGACGTGCGCCTCGTCGGGGTCACGGGTGCGCTCGCCGATCCACAGCAGGTGGCCGGAGGTGGCGTAGGGGTGCCCGGTCGCGGGGTCGACGCGGGTCAGCGCGGCCTCGTAGTCGAGGAGCAGGGCCTCGTGGGACATGAACAGTTCGCCGGGAGTGTGCCAGCCGCCGGAGCCGGTGAAGCCGCCCGCGTGTGCGATCGACCGGGCGAGCGGCTGCCGCCGGGCGGCGTTCGGGCCGGATCCGGCGAAGGCGAGGATGCCCTCCAGTGCGTGGGCGTAGCCGGCCGACTCGCTGTTGCCGAAGGCCCGTACGAGATTCAGGGTGGCGGCCGAGGCGTGGTAGGCGCGTACCAGCCGGTGCGGGTCGGGGGTGCGGTCGGCGGCCGTGAAGGCGTGGCCGTTGACCGCGTCGCCCCGGTAGACCGGGAGTTCGACGCCGCCTCGGGCCTCGGTCGGGTTCGAGCGCGGCTTGGCGTACTGACCGGCCATGCGCGCGACGGTGACGGTGGGGCGGGACAGGGCGTAACCGAGGACGGTCGCGAGCTGTTGCAGGAGACCGGCGGTCAGCGAGATGGAGGTGGCGCTGGCGGCGTCCAGGGACTCGGCGCAGTCGCCGCCCTGGACGAGGAAGGCCTCGCCGCGGGCGACCTCGGCGAGCCTGCTGCGCAGCCGGTCGCACTCACGGGGTACGACCAGCGGCAGGCCGGCCTCAAGGGTGGCGACGGCCGCGTCGAGGGCGGCGCGGTCGGGCCAGGGGGGCTGCTGGCGGGCGGGCAGCGCACGCCAGCTCTGCACGAGGTGGGCGTCGGGAAGGTCGGCCACAGTGGTCACGCGAAGAGCTCCGCTTCGTGCGGCACCGGTGCCAGTGCGCCGGTGACCAGGGTGTCGAGGATCTCCGTGCCGTGACGGGTCATCACAGACTCGGGGTGGAACTGCACGGACGCGAATCCGCGGCCGCGCAGGGCGTGCACCTCACCGGTCGCCGCGTCGCGGGCGACCGCCACGGTGCCGGGGCACAGCGGGCTGTCCAGTCGCTCGGTGTCGCTGTGCGCGGCGAAGGTGTTGTAGAAGTACGCGGGCGTGGACGCGCCGAAGAGGTCGATCGTGCGGCGCACACCCTGGTTCGGGAACGGCAGGCGGTGCAGGTCCAGGCCGAGGAGCCCGGAGAGCACCTGGTGGCTCAGGCACACGGAGACGAACGGGATGCGCAGGTCGAGCAGGCTGCCGGTGACCGCGCGCAGATGGGCGATCTTCGGGTGGCTGCGCTCGCGTGGGTCCCCGGGGCCGGGGCCGAGCAGGACCAGGTCGTAGCCGGTGATGCGGTAGGGCTCGTCGAAGCGGCGGACGTCCACCTCGTGGCCGAGGCTGCGCAGTTGGAGCGCGCACATCGAGGTGAAGGTGTCCTCGGCGTCGACGATGAGCAGCTTCTGTCCGGACGTGGGCCGGGCGGGTGCGGCACCGAGCCAGAAGGGCGCCAGGGGGGCGTTGCGCCGCTCCAGGGCCTCGCGCACGCGGGGCAGGCCGCCGAGCTTGGCCGCGGGTGCGGCCGTGCCGCCGGTGCCGCCCGTGCGGTCCAGGGCGCCGAGGAGTCCGGCGGCCTTGGCGGCCGTCTCCGCGGCCTCCTTGGCGGGGTCGGAGTCGCGCACGAGGGTGGCGCCGACGCCGAGGTCCATCCGGCCGGTCTCGTCGATGTCCGCCGTACGGATCATGATGGCGGAGTCCATGCGGCGGCGGCCGGCCGCGTCGCGGCCGATGAGGGCGGCGACGCCGGAGTAGTAGCCGCGGCCGGTGGGCTCGGTGCGGGCGATGACCCGGCAGGCGCTCTCGACGGGGCTGCCGGTCACGGTCGGGGCGAGCAGCGTCTCGCGCAGGATGTCGCGGACGTCGCGGGTGGTGGTGCCGACGATGTGGTACTCGGTGTGGGCGAGATGGGCCATCTCCTTGAGGTTCGGCCCGACCACGTGCACGGTGTCGCACACGCGGCTCATCATCTTCAGTTCCTCGTCGAGGACCATGTACAGCTCGTTGGTCTCCTTGGCGTCGGCGAGGAAGGCCAGCACCGACTCCTCGGTGGGGCCGCCCTGCGGGTAGCGGTGGGTGCCGCTGATGGGGTTCATCGCCGCGACGCCGTCGTCGAGGCTGACGTGCCGCTCGGGGCTGGCGCCGATGAACGTACGGGTGCCGGTGTGGATCAGGAACGTCCAGTAGGCGCCCGGTTCGCCGCGCAGCAGCCGGCCCCACAGGGCGAGCGCGGTGCGCACGGACCAGTCGTGGATCTCGGTGATGTAGCTGCGCTTGAGGACGAAGTTGGCGCCCGAGCCGCGGCCGATCTCTTCGGCGAGGACCCGGCGGACCAGGTCGCCGTAGGCCTCGTCGTCGGGGTGGAAGCTGCCCTCTTCGGTGCTGACGGGCCAGGTCAGGACGCGGTCGAGCACCTCGGCGACGGGCAGTTGCGCCTGGCCGCGCACCCGCATGGCGAGCAGCGGCTCCTTGGCGTCGTCGTGGGGGTGGTGCTCGTATCCGCGTTCGCCGACCACTCGGTACGGCAGGACGGCGAGGACCTCGTGGGTGTCGGGGTCGCCGAAGTCGGGCACCGGAAGTTCCTGGGTGCTCGCGACCTCGGTGAACTCACCGGTCAGCAGCTCGACATGGCCCGGGGCCCCGCGTTCGGGGCGGTGCAGCAGGGCGAACGGCCCGCCGGTGCGGACCAGTTCCTCCAGCGTGTCCATCACGCCCCTCCGGCGCCGGCGAACGCCGCCGCGGTCAGCGACCGCAGGACGGTGGTGGTGGGCAGGGTCACGGCGCACCGGGTCGCGGCGTACTCCAGGGCCATGTGGTGGTACTCGGGGCTGAAGTCGGCGATGGCGTCGGCGACGACGAAGGGCTGGATGTCGTGGGCGAACGCGTCACAGGCGGTGAGCAGGATGCCGACATGCGCGTAGACCCCGCAGATGACGAGCTGGTCGCGGCCCTGCTCGTGCAACAGGTCGAGCAGCCCGGTGCGGTGGAAGGCGCTGGCCCGCCACTTGGTCAGGACGGTGTCGCCGAAGCGCGGGGCGATCGGGCCCGGGATCTCGCGGTCGGCCGGGTCGGCGGACATGCCGGGTCCCCAGAAGTCCTTGAGCAGGCCACGCTGTTCGTCGCTCATGCCACCGGGCTGGGCGGTGTAGACGACGGGCACACCGAGGGCCCGGCAGCGCTCGCGCAGGGCGGTGACGTTGTCCATCAGATCGGTGCGGGGCCGGGCGTGCTCGGCGAACGGGGCGAGGAAGTAGTGCTGCATGTCGTGCACGAGCAGCACCGCCCGTTGCGGGTCGACGGACCAGGAGACGGTGTTCACCGGGAGCTCGGCCGCGGACGGCATCGGATAGGGATCGATCGGCGCGATCGCCACGTGGGGTCCTTTCCAGGGCGGGGAAGGGCGGCGGGGGCGGGAGGGGCCGCTCCCGGGCCTGGTCGGGTCAGGGTCCGAGAGGTCCGAGGGCGGCCCCGGTCGGGGTCCGGGGGCCGAAGGCCCGGTGGTGAACCCCGGGTCCTCGGCCGCCGGTCAGACTCCGAGGGCCGCTCCGCCGTCGACGGTCAGCTCGTGCATCGTGATGTGGGCGGCGCGCTCGGACAGCAGGAACAGGACGGCGTCGGCGATGTGCTCGGGCTCGGCGATGCGGCCGAGGGGGATGCCCACCCGGTAGTCCTGGGGGACCCCGTCGATGGAGGCGCGCTCGGCCGCGTCGCCCTGGAGGGCGGTCAGCATGGAGGTGCGGGTGGAACCGGGGGCGACCACGTTGCAGCGGATGCCGTGGGCGGCCAGTTCCAGGCCCAGGCACTTGGTGAACATGGCGGAGGCCGCCTTGGACGCGGCGTAGGCGGCCATGGACATGCGCGGGGTGGCGGCCGCGTTGGAGGCGACGGTGACGATGGCGCCGCGGCCGCGCGGCACCATCAGGCGGGCCACGGCGCGGCTGGTGTGGAAGACCCCGGTGACGTTGACGGCGAACGTGGTGTTCCAGTCCTCGTCGCTGAGGTCGCCTGCCGGGCCGCTGCGCAGCACCCCGGCCGCGTTCACCAGGTTCTCCACGGCGCCGAGTTCGGCCTCCGCCTTGGCGACGGCGGCGTCCACCTGGGCGCTGTCGGTGACGTCGACGGGGAGCGGCAGTACCCTGCGGCCCTCGCTCTCCAGGGACTCGGCGAGTTCGCCGAGCGCCTCGGCGTCCCGGTCGAGCAGGGCCACCGGGGCGCCGGAGGCGGCGATGGCGCGGGCGATCTCGGTGCCTATGCCGCCGGCCGCGCCGGTGACCAGGGCGGTCATCGGGACACCTGCCCGAGGACGCGTCCGACGACCTCGTCGGGGATGCGCAGGACGCGGGTGGTGAAGCCGCGCAGGGCGTCGAGGTAGCGCTCGCGCAGCCCGTTCTCGTCGGCCTCCACGCCCTTGCCCCCGGAGATCAGGGTGCGCCCGCCGACGATGACGGTGTCGACGTCCGCGGACCCGCCGAGCCACAGGAAGCTCTCCAGCGGGCGGGAGTTGAGCAGGTAGCGGTAGTCGTGGGTGGGGATCAGCACCAGGTCGGCCTGCTTGCCGGGCTCCAGGCTGCCGACCTGGTCGTCCCAGCGCAGGCCCTTGGCGCCGAGCCGGGTGGCCATCGCCAGGGCGTCGGTGGGCAGCACCTCGGTCTGGTCGGCGCTCAGCTCGTTGTACATCTGCCAGGCGGCGCGCATGGCCTCGGCCATACCGGCGTTGGGCAGCGAGGAGCCGTCGGTGGACAGGGAGACGTCCAGTCCGGCGCGGCGCAGGGCCGGCACGACTCCGGTCTCGGTGACCGCGGACTCGCCGGAGGGGCCGTATTTGGCGGGCGAGTGGCTGATGTGGGCCTGCCCGGCGAGCATCAGCTTCTGCTCGTCGTCGTCGAGGAACGCGGCGTGCGCGGCGGTCAGCCGCTCGTCGACCAGGCCGAGTTCGGCGAGGCGGCGCAGTCCCGTGGTTCCGTAGTACGCGCGCAGGACGTCGGCCTCGTGGCGCAGGGCGCCCACGTGGGTGGCGAACGGCAGGTCGTGACGGGCGATCAGCTCGGCCATGCCGGTGGCGAGTTCGTCCGTCATGTTGGTGACGTAGGCGATGCTGGGGCGGCAGCGCAGCCGGCCGGTGGTGTCCCCGGCGACCTGGCCGATCAGCTCCTCGACACCGGACAGGATCGTGTCGGCGTCACGGGTGCGCCTGAACTCGGTTCCGTCGGCCGGGCAGACGGCGTCGCTCGCCCAGGTGCTGGCGGAGAAGCGCAGACCGAGCCGGCGGGCGGCGGCGACCATCGAGGCGGGCCGGTTGAGGGAGCCCATGTCGCCGAGGGTGGTCACGCCGCCGCGCAGCTGGGTCCACATCGAGTACTCGGCGATGGCCTGGGCCTCGTCCGGGGTGAGGCCCGCGATGAGGCCGTCGAACCGGTCGAAGGTGGCGGAGATCTCGTGCATGTTGCCGCCGCCGCCGAGGAAGGCGACCTGGTCCTCGCGGTCGGAGGCCGGGCGCAGGGCGCCGCGCAGCGGGAAGCCCATGGCGAACATCTCGTGCCAGTGGTCGTTGACCAGGCCCGGCAGGACCATCATGCGGCTCGCGTCGAGGGTGCGCAGTTCGCCGCGCTGTCCGGGGGTGAGGGCGGCGACGGCCTGCTCGACCTCGGCGGCCGGGCCGACGGCGACGATCCTGTCGTCGACGACGAGGACGGCGCCGCGGGCGTGCACGGACTCCTGGGCGTCGGCGGTGTAGACGGTGCCGCCGGATATCAGCAGGGTGCTCATCGTGCCTCCCCGGCGGCCGGGCCCTCGGGTCCGGCGAGGGACGCGAAGTGGGCGAGCCAGCCCTTGAGGGTCGGTTCGCCGATGAGCGCCTCGAAGTCGACCCGGATGCCCTGCTTGCGCCAGCGGCTGACCAGGCGCATGACCTCCAGCGAGCTGATGCCCAGTACGACGAGGCTGGTGTCGGGGTCGATGGCGCGGGGCTCGATGCCCAGCACGGGGGCGAGGATCGCGCGCAGCTCGTGTTCGGTGGGCGGCGTCATGGTGTCCACGTCAGCCTTTCTCTCCGGCCGCGGCCGAAGCGGCCAGCGCCTTCTTGTCGACCTTGCCGAGCGGGGTGAGGGGCAGTTCGGGCACATAGCGCACGACGTCGGGCAGCTTGTACTCGGCGACGCCCTGGGCGTGCACGGCCCGCTTGATGTCGGCGAGCGGGATCTCGTCGCCCTCGGCCACGAGGTACGCGCAGATCCGCTCGCCGAGGAACTCGTCGGGCACGCCGATGACGGCGGCGGCGACGATGCCGGGCTGCCGCAGCAGCAGTTCCTCGGCCTCCCCGGCGTTGATCTTGTCGCCGCCGCGGATGATGACTTCCTTGATCCGGCCCTCGATGACGAGGTCGCCGTCGGTGGTGAGCCGGGCCAGGTCGCCGGTGCGGTAGAAACCGTCCTCGGTGAAGGCCCGGCGGTTGTGCTCGGGGGCGCGGTAGTAGCCGCGCAGGGTGTAGGGGCCGCGGGTGATCAGCTCGCCGACGGTGCCGGCCGGCACCTCGTGGCCCTCGTCGTCGACGATGCGCAGCTCGTCGCCCTCGGAGACCGGCTTGCCCTGAGTGGTGAGCACCGACTCCGCCGGATCGTCGGACCGGGAGAAGGTGAGCAGTCCCTCGGCCATGCCGAACACCTGCTGGAGCTTCGCGCCGAGCGTGGGCTCGATCTGCTCGGTGAACTCGCGCAGCATGCGCGCCCCGCCGACCTGCACCAGCCGCAGGGTGGACAGGTCGGCGTCGGTCCAGGAGGCCTCGTCGAGCCAGAGCGCCATGATGGAGGGGACCATCGCGGTGGCGGTGGCGCCGTGCCGCTCGATCAGCGGGAAGCAGTCGGAGGGGTTGGGGGTGTCGGCGAGGACGGCGGTGCCGCCCGCGTGGAGGATGCCGACGACGCCCGGGCAGCCGAAGGCGAAGTTGAACTCGATGGGCAGGACGGCGAGATACACGTCGTCCTCGGTGAACTCGCAGACAGCGGCGGCCCGGCGCGACATGTGGACGTAGTCGTCGTGGGTGCGCGGGATCAGCTTCGGCAGGGCCGTCGTGCCGCCGGACAGCAGGAAGAACGCCACGTCGGCCGGGTCGGGTTCGGGCAGCGGCGCCGGGTTCTCGGGGGCGGCGGCCTCCACCTCGGCGATCGATACGAACCCCTCGGCGCTCTCGCCGAGCACGAACAGGGACTTCAGGGTGCCGGTGGTGGCCTGCACCTGGCGGGCCTGCTCGCGGTGGTCGTGGCCGCGGTGCGTCTCGGGCACCACGTAGGCGACGGCGCCGCTCAGTTCCACCAGGTGGGTGATCTCGGTGGAGCGGTGGGCGGGCAGCGAGAACACCGGCTTGGCGCCGAGGCGCAGCAGCCCGAAGACGATGGCCACGAACTCGGGCACGTTGGGCAGCTGGACCACGATCCGGTCGCCGGCGTTCACACCGTGCGCGGCGAAGCCGGCGGCCAGCCGGTCGGCCCAGCGGTCGAGTTCGGCGTAGGAGACGCGGCCCTCGCCGTGCACGAGCGCGGTGCGGTCACCGTGCCGGGCGGCCAGGTCGCGCAGCACCGCGCCGAGGGTCTCGCCGGTCCAGATGCCCTGCTCGCGGTAGCGGTGGGCGACATCCTCCGGCCAGGGGGTGCATCCGTCGAGCATCTCGGGCTCCTACTCGGCTTCCGGGGCGGGCTCGGTGATGCGCACGACGGCCGCGCCGGCCTCCATGCCGGTGCTGGCGCCGATCAGCAGGACGTGGTCGCCGGGGACGACCTGCCCGGTGCGCCAGACGTGCTCCAGACCGAGGAAGAGGTCGGCGGCGCCGGTGTGGCCGATGGTGCTGATGTACTCCCAGACCGTCTTCTCCTCGGGCACGTCCAGCGGCAGCAGGAACATCGCCTCCAGGGCGGGCCGTCCCATGCCGACGTGGCACACCTTGGTGATCTGGTCGAACGTCACCTCGGCTTCCTTCAGGGTGCGTTCGGTGATCTCGGCGACCCGGTCACCGAAGTTCTTGATGGGCGGGGCCTGGCCCTCGGCCCACTGCTCACGGACCTTCTCGGCACGCTCGGCGAAGTTCAGGCCGCGGCCGCGGGTGACGCCGGGCGGGAACAGCTCCTCGCCGGCCCGGTGCAGGATCTCCATGGAGGAGTCGGACAGCGAGCCGACGGCCAGCAGCTCGGCGAAGCCGGAGCGGCGCGAGAGCACGACCGAGGAGCCCGCGTCGGCGAGCACGAACAGGCCCGAGGCGCGCCAGCGTTCGACGCCCGGGGTGGAGTAGTTGTCGCCGGTCGTGATCAGCGCGGCGTCGTGCGTGGGGTTCGCGATCAGCCGGCTGGCGGCCATCTCCAGGGAGGCGATCATGCCGAGGCAGCCCTGCTTGACCTCGACGGCCGGGATGGGCCGGTTCACGGTGTTGTTCAGGATGTAGTGCACCGCGGACCAGCCGTCGGGGCCCTGGTGGTGGGTGTAGCTGTGCAGCAGGACGCCGATGTCGTCCGGGTCGTGCCCGGAGCCGGCCAGGGCCACCTGGGCGGCCTCGATCGCCATCTGCGGCGCGGGGGTGGCCTCGCTCACGGCGGCCGAGACCATGCCCGACACCTCCCGTGCCACGTCGTCGTACAGGCCTTCCGCGACCGCCTGTTCGGCCGGGAACAGGGGCGGCAGGTGGCTGCCGATCCCGGCGAGGTACAGGTGCGCAGTCCTCATCGCGCCGACTCCTTCTTGGCTCGATCCGTGTGCAAGCGGCAGGGGATGCCTGGTCGCCAGCACAACATCACGCGTGGTCGTCGCTCATGAGTGGCCAGTACTCATCCGGTCACCCGCCGCACGGCCGCGGCACGTGGGTGGAACCCGCCCACGGCCTGCGCAGGGTGCCCGTGGCGGCCCGAATAAGTAGCCACTACTCGCGATCCGTGCGCGCCCCGGATGTTGTGCTGGCCGCGATCCCGCCGAGCCGTGTCCCCGCCGGCGGCCAGGCATCCACGAGGGGAGCAGTCATGTCCAGGTCGCGTCCGGAGCAGGGCGACTGGTCGAGTCCCGCCGAACTCGCGCAACTGCAGAGGGCCCAGCTGCCGCGGGTGCTCGCCCAGGCACTGCGCTCGCCGTTCTACTCAGCCCGCTACGAGGGCCGTGAAGTACCCCGCTCCGCCGACGACTTCGCCGAGGTCCCGCTCACGACCAAGCAGGACCTGCGCGACCAGTACCCGTTCGGGATGCTGGCCGTGCCCCGCGAGGAGCTTGCCACCTACCACGAGTCCAGCGGCACGGCCGGCGAGCCGACCGCCTCCTACTACACCGACGGCGACTGGACCGACCTCGCCGAGCGGTTCGCCCGCAAGTGGGTGGGCATCGGCCCGTCCGACACCTTCCTGGTGCGCACGCCCTACGGGCTGGTCATCACCGGGCATCTGGCCCAGGCGGCCGGCCGGCTGCGCGGGGCCACCGTGGTCCCGGGCGACGCCCGCTCGCTGGCCACCCCGCTGTCGCGCATGGTCCGGGTGCTCAGCTCCCTGGACGTGACGCTGGTCTGGTGCAACCCGACCGAGATCGCCATGCTCGCGGCCGCCGCGAAGGCCGCCGGGCTGCGCCCGGAGCGCGACTTCCCGGCCCTGCGCGGCTTCTACACCGCCGCCGAGCCGCTCACCGAGGTGCGCAGGCGGCGGCTGAGCGAGGTCTGGGGCGGCATCCCGCTCGTCGAGGAGTACGGCTCCACGGAGACCGGTACGATCGCCGGGCAGTGCCCCGAGGGAGTGCTGCACCTGTGGGCGGACCGGGCGGTCTTCGAGGTGTACGACCCGGCCACCGGCACACTGTCCCCGACCGGGCGCGGCCAGATCGTGGTCACGCCGCTGTACCGCGACGCGATGCCGCTGCTGCGCTACAACCTCGCCGACGAGGTCGAGGTGTCCGACACGGCGTGCCGCTGCGGCTGGCTGCTGCCCACCGTGCGGGTGCTGGGCCGCGCGGGCACCGCCCACCCGGTGGGCTCCGCCTCGGTGACCCAGCAGCACCTGGAGGAGCTGGTCTTCTCCCTGCCGGTCGAGTACGAGGTGCTGTTCTGGCGGGCGAGGGCCGAACGGGACGCCGTGGTCCTGGAGTTCGAGGCGCCCGACGCGGTGCGTGAGCGTGCGGCCAAGGAGCTGGGCGCGGCCATCGACCGCGAGCTGGGTGTCCCGCACCGCATCACCGCGCTGCCGCTGGGCACGCTGGTGCCCGCCTCCGCCCTCACCGCCCAGCGCGACATTCTCAAGGCCCGCTATCTCTTCGCCGAGGGCGAGGACTGGGACAAGGCGGTCATGTATGCCTGAGCGCCCTCCTCTCCCCCGCCCCCTGCCTTCCCCGCGTCGCCGACAGCGGCCGACGCCGACCCGTGAGCGGTGACGCCATGAACGACCTCAACCCTCAGCCGTCGAGTCCCGCTGAGCCGATCGCGGTGGTCGGCATCGGCTGCCGCCTGCCCGGTGCCGACTCCCCCGACGCCCTGTGGCGGCTCCTGCTCGACGCGGTGAACGTGTCGGGCCCGATCCCCGAGGAACGCTGGGCGCCGCAGCGCGCTCAGTCCCGCGAGAACGCCGCGGTGCTCTCCCGGGTCACCGACCACGGCTCGTTCCTCGACGACATCGCCGGGTTCGACGCCTCCTTCTTCGGCATCTCCGCGACCGAGGCCCGCCAGCTGGACCCGCAGCAGCGGCTCGCGCTGGAGGTGGCCTGGGAGGCCCTGGAGCACGCGGGCATCCCCGCCCCCACCCTGGCCGGCAGCGACGCCGGTGTGTTCATCGGCGTGGGCACCGACGACTACGGCCGGCGCCTGCTGGAGGACCTGCCCGGCGTCGAGGCCTGGACCGGCATCGGCTCCTCGCTGTGCGGGGTGCCCAACCGCATCTCCTACACCTTCGACCTGCGCGGCCCGTCCGTCGCCGTCGACACCGCCTGCTCGTCCTCGCTGGTGGCCATCCACCAGGCGTGCGCGGCGCTGCGTGCCGGGGAGACCCCGGTGGCGCTCGCGGGCGGTGTGATGCTGATGGCGGGCCCGGGTCTGACGACGGTCCTGGACCACGCGGGCGCCATCTCGCCCGACGGCCGCTCCAAGGCCTTCGACTCGGCGGCCAACGGCTACGGCCGGGGTGAGGGCTGCGCGGTCGTCGTCCTCAAGACGCTGTCCGACGCCCAACGCGACGGCGACCGCGTCATCACGGTGATCCGCGGCAGCGCGGTGCACCAGGACGGCCGCACCGACGGCATCATGGCGCCGAGTTCCTCCGCTCAGGCGCATCTGCTGCGCAAGGCGTACGCCGCGGCGGGCGTGGACCCGGCCGAGGTGGACTACGTCGAGGCGCACGGCACCGGAACCCGGGTCGGCGACCCGATCGAGGCATCTGCGCTGGCCGAGGTCGTGGGCGCCGGACGCGGGACCGGACAGCCCTGCCTGATCGGCTCGGTGAAGACCAACATCGGTCACTGCGAGGCGGCGGCGGGTGTCGCGGGTCTGGTGAAGACCGCGCTCGCGATGTACCACGGCCTGATACCGCCCACCGTGACGGTGGAGGGGCCGCGCCGGGACATCCCGTGGGAGACCTCGGGGCTGAGTGTCGTGACCGAGACGACGCCGTGGCCCGAGACCGGGCGCCCGCGGCTCGCGGGTGTGGCCAGCTACGGGTACGGCGGCACGATCGCGCACGTGGTGCTGGAGCAGGCGCCCGACGCCGGGGCCCCGGCGGACGGGGCCGCGCAGTCCCCCGCCGCGTCGGCCGAGGCCGGCGGTCCCCTGCTCTACCCGGTGTCCTCGGCGACCGCCCCGGGCCTCGCCGCCCAGGCCGCCCGCATCCAGGAGACGCTCGGCACGCACTCCCCGGCCGACCTCGGCCACACCCTGGCCCACCGCCGGGCCCACCTGGGCGCGCGTGCGGTGGTCCTGGCCTCGGACGAGACGGAACTGGCCGCCGCGGTCGCCGCGTTGGCCGCCGGTGAGGCGAACGAGCGGGTCGTCACCGGAGAGTTCTCGGGGCGGTCGGACCGGCCGGTGTGGGTGTTCTCCGGGCACGGGGCCCAGTGGTCCGGCATGGGCCGTGAACTGCTGGAGCAGGAGCCGGTGTTCGCCGCCGCGATCGACCGGCTGGGGCCGGTCTTCGCCCAGGAGCTGGGCGTCACGCCCCGCGAGGTGCTCACCAGCGGCGACCTCGGCTCGGTGGACATCATCCAGTCGATGCTGTTCGCCGTGCAGATCGGGCTGGCCGCGGTGTGGCGCCGCCACGGTGTCGAGCCGGCCGCGATCATCGGGCACTCCGTCGGTGAGATCGCCGCGGCGGTCACCGCCGGGTCGCTCACCGAGGAGGACGGGGCGCGGCTGGTGTGCCGCCGCTCGGCCCTGCTGCGCAAGGTGGCAGGACAGGGCGCCATGATCATGGTGGACCGGCCCTTCGACGAGGTCCGGGAGCACATCGGGGTGACGGATGCGCTGTGCGCGGCGATCGCCGCCGCTCCCGCCTCGACCGTGGTCGCCGGTGACATCCCGGCGGTCGACGAGGCCGCCGAGGAGTGGGCCGAGCTGGGCTGGACGATCCGCCGCATCGACTCCGACGTCGCCTTCCACAGCCCGCAGATGGACCTGATCAGCGGTGAACTGGCCGCCGCGGTCGCCGAGCTGGAGCCGCGCACCCCGACTGTGCCGCTGTATCTGACGGCCGTGGAGGACCCGCGGGCCGGGCTGCGGCAGGACGCGCGCTACTGGGCCGGGAACCTGCGCAACGCGGTCCGCTTCCACCAGGCGGTGCAGGCGGCGATCGAGGACGGGCACCGCCTGTTCCTGGAGGTCTCCGCGCACCCGGTGGTCAGCCACTCGATCACCGAGACCCTCGGCGGCGCGGGCGACGCGCTGGTCGTGCCGTCCCTGCGGCGGGGCAAGCCGGAGCGGCTGACGCTGCTGACCTCGCTGGCCCGGCTGCACTGCCACGGCGCACCCGTGGACTGGGC
This sequence comes from Streptomyces sp. NPDC006458, assembly GCF_040612135.1. Lineage (NCBI taxonomy): Bacteria > Bacillati > Actinomycetota > Actinomycetes > Kitasatosporales > Streptomycetaceae > Streptomyces > Streptomyces sp. NPDC006458. Next base: position 102,783 of record NZ_JBEXPR010000025.1, read on the forward strand.
CGTGCTCCAGCCCGGCGGCACGCTCGCCGACCTGCCCACCACGGCGTGGCGGCACGAGCGGCACTGGGTGGACGGCCGGTTCGACAGCCCCTCGCCGCAGGACACCCTGCTCGGTACCGAGGCGGCGGTGCACGGCTCGCACGTGCGGGTCTGGCAGACCACGCTCGACCTGCGCACCCGCCCGTACCCGCGGCGGCACCCGGTGCTGGGCACGGAGATCGTGCCGGCGACCGTGCTGCTGAACACCTTCTTCACCGCGGGCCGCACCGACACCCTGACGGACGTCCATCTGCGCCAGCCGGTGGTGGTGCCGCAGGAGGACACCCGGCAGGTGCAGATCGTGTTCGACGAGAGCGGACTGCGGCTCGTCTCGCGCGCGCTGGGCTCACCCGACAACGCCTGGCTCACCCACACGACGGCCACCCTCGGGGAGCGGTCGGCGCCCACCGAGCCGCTCGGCCCGACCGGCGCCTCCGACGCGCTCGACCCCGACCACGTGGTGGACCGGCTCGCCCAGCTCGGCGTGGCCGACATGGGCTACCCGTGGACGATCGAGGAGCTGTACAGCGGCGACGGCACGCTGACGGCGTCCGTGCGCGCCGACCGGGACGCCACCTGGGCGGCGGTGCTCGACGCGGCGCTGTCCATGGCCTCGGTGATCTTCTCCGGCCCGGCCGTGCTGCGGATGCCCGCCTACATCGACCAGGTCACCCGCAGCGGCCCGGCGCCGCGCGACGCCGTCATCGACGTCCGGCTCGACCCCGACCAGCCGCTCACCGTGCATGTGGACGTGCGCGGCGAGGTGGACGGTGAGGAGTCGGTCGTGACGCTGCGCGGGCTGCGCTACGGCGAGCTCGACGGCGACCTGTCCGACGAGCAGCGCACCGGCGCCGAGCGCTTCGAACTGGTCTGGCAGCCCTTCCCGTTGGACACCACGGCCCACTCGAACCGGCCCGGCGGCACGCTTTTGGTGCTGGGCCCGACGGAGCTGGCGTGCGCGCTGGTGCCGGAGGCCGCCGCGCGCGGGGTGACGGTGAGCGTCTCGCGCCATCGGCTGGAGGAGGCCGACCAGGTCCTCTACGCCCCCGACAGTGCCGAACCGGCCGTGGTGGCGGCGGAGTTCGTGCGTCTGATGGCGGAGGTGGCCGCGCTGCCCGGCCGTAAGCCGGTGGTGTGGTGCCTGACGCGCGGGGTGCGGGAGGGCGCGGACGCGTCCTCGCTCGCCGGGTCACCGCTGTGGGGTCTGGGCCGGGTCGCGGCCAGCGAGCACCCCGACTTCTGGGGCGGCGTGGTCGACCTGCCCGCCGAGTCCTGGTCGCAGCTTCCGGTGGAACCGCTGTTCGCGCTGCTGCATCTGCGGCCCGCCGAGCCGGTGCTCTCCGTGGTGGGCGACGAGGTGCACACCGTGCGTCTGCTGCCCGCCGAACCGGCCGCGGACGGCACGCAGTTCGCCTGCCGCCCGGACGGCACGTACCTCATCACCGGTGGTCTCGGTGTGCTCGGTCTGGAGCTGGCCGGCCACCTCGCCGCACGGGGCGCGCGCCGGATCGTCCTGCTGGGCCGTACGCCGGTCCCGCCGCGCGCGCAGTGGGCGGACGGCGACCCGCGGGTCGACGCCCTGCGGCGGCTGGAGGCGGCGGGTGTGACCGTGCGGACGGTCGCCGCCGACATCACGGACGCGGCCGCGACGAAGGCCGCTCTGGACGCGCTCGACCTGCCGCCGGTACGGGGTGTGGTGCACGCCGCCGGTACGGTGCACAGCGCGCTGCTGCACCAGCTGGAGGAGGACGCGATCCGCGCGGTCATGCGGCCCAAGGTGGACGGCGCGCTGGTCCTGCACGAGCTGTTCCCGCCCGGCTCGACGGACTTCTTCGTGCTGTTCTCGTCGGCCGGCCCGCTGCTGGGTCTGCCCGGTCAGGGCGCGTACGCCGCCGCCAACGCCTACCTGGACGCGCTGGCCGCGCACCGCAGGGCCGAGGGGGCGACCGAGTCGGTGGCCCTGGCGTGGACGAGCTGGCGCGGCATGGGCATGGCCACGGCGGCCGAGGCCACGGACGTGGAGCTCGCCGCGCGCGGCACCTGCGACATCGTCCCGGACCAGGCGCTGCGGGCCTTCGACCAGACGGCCGCGGCTCCCTCCGGTGCGGTGGTGGCGGTGCTGGGCCTGCTGCGCGGGCACACCGGTCCGCGGCCCGCGCTGCTCTCGGAGCTGGCCCGGGACGACTCGGGGCAGCCGGCCGAGGTGCCGGACTGGATGGAGCTGGCGGGCGAGGAGCTGGCGGCGTATCTGCTCGACGAGGTGCGGCGCCGGGTGGCGAACGTCCTCGGCGCGCAGCCGGACGCGGTCTCGGTGCACCGGCCGCTGACGGAGGCGGGGGTCGACTCGCTGCTCGCCGCGGCCATCCGGGTGGCGCTGGAGCGTGACCTGGGGGTCGCCCTCCCGGCCACGCTGCTGTGGAACCACCCCACCGTCAGCGCCATCGCCGGCCATCTGGTGGACCTGCTCACCGCGGCCCACGCGGGCGAGCAGGAGCAGAACATGGCGCACTGACCGGCGCCACAGAGCTGCCGCCGTCCTCGCCGACGACGACCGGGTGCGGCCGGTCCGGGCGAGGACGGCGGCCGAGGCCGGGGCCGCGAGCGGTCCCGGCGACATCGGCGGTCTGAGCCGAGAGGCTCGACAAAGGGGCCGGACCCACCAGGGTCCGGCCCCTCCGCCGTGTTCAGTGGCCCGTGAGCATCGCCTCGGCGCCGTCCAGCGAGCGCTCCACCGTGAAGCGGAAGAACCGCAGTTCCTCCTGGGCGAGTTCGGCCGGGTCGCGGACCTGGCTGAGTGCTTCGGCGCCGGCCGCAGCGAGGCCGGGACGGGCCTGGTCGTCGGCGAAGGCGGCCATCGCGCGGTGCATGTCGACCCGGGCCGTGGGGAAGTTGGCCCGGTCGTCCTCGACGGCCACGAGCATGAAGGCGCTGTTCAGCAGGTAGCGGTAGATGAGGGTGGACTGCTCGCCGAAGCCCGCGGCCAGCAGCACGTTGATCCCGGTGTCGATGGTCTGCAGGGCGGCCGGGACGTTGGGTCCGACGACGACCATGCGGCGGGCGACGCCCGGGTAGCCGCGCAGCACGCCGCGCCCCTCGATCATCAGCGCGCTGAACCACTCGCGCCAGGGGAGCTGCCGGTCGGGCACCGGGATTCTGGAGATGACCCGGTCGACGACGCCCATGACGACGGCTTCCCGATCGCCGACGTGGTGGGCGACGACGCCTGGCCAGACGTCGAGCTTGGTGGAGATCTGGCGGATCGACCAGCCGTCGAGGCCGTGCACGGCGGTCAGTTCCGTCGCGGCTTCGATGATCTTGTCCGCTGTGATCGGCGGCAACCCTGCCGAGGCGCGGGACCTTCGGCGGGACGTCGTCTGCGACATGGCGACTACCTCACGCTGTGGACCACCCGTACGAGGACGGGTGTGTGGCGGCTCTGAAGGAGTTTGGGGGGAGATCCAACCCTAGCCTATTGGTCAGTGTCTAAGACGGTGTTGTAGGCTATTAGTCACTGTCTAACTGGGATGGGACCGGCTCTCCGCACCACGCTGCCGCTCACTCTCAGCACTTTTCCCTGCCGTGTGGAGCGCCGGCCCCTGCTCGCTGCCCCGCCGCGCTCCGACCTCCGCCCCGAGAGGCCCTCCATGCGCAAATGGATGCCGCTGCTGGCCGTGTGCCTCGGCACCTTCATGCTTCTGGTAGACGTCACCATCGTCAGCGTCGCGCTGCCGTCGATGACCGACTCGCTGGACACGTCCTTCACCTCCCTGCAGTGGGTGGTGGACGTCTACGTGCTCGTCCTGGCCGCCCTGCTGATGGCGCTCGGCTCGCTGTCGGACATCAAGGGCTCGCGCCGGGTCTATCTGGCCGGTCTCGCCGTGTTCGCCGTCGCCTCGCTGGCCTGCGGCCTCGCCAACAGCAGCGAGATGCTGATCGCGGCGCGGGCCGTGCAGGGCCTCGGCGCCTCGGCCATGTTCGCCACCAACACCGCGCTTCTGGCGGGCAACTACGAGGGCCGCGACCGGGGCATCGCGTTCGGCCTGTGGGGCGCGGTGAACGGCGCCGCCGCGGCGGCCGGCCCGATCATCGGCGGTCTGCTCACCGAACACCTCAACTGGCGCTGGATCTTCCTGGTCAACCTCCCCGTCGCCGCGGTCGCCCTGTTCCTCGGCGCCAAGCACCTCGCCGGCGCGGCCACCCGCCCGCAGAGCCGCCTCGACCTGCCCGGCACCCTCACATTCACCCTCGCCTCGACCCTGCTGATCTACGGCCTGATCCGGGCCGGCGAGGACGGCTGGACGGCGACCGGCACCCTGCTGCTGTTCGGCGGCACCGTGGCCGCGCTGCTGCTGTTCGTGCTCGTGGAGCGCGGCAAGCGGGACCCGATGCTGGACCTGGGCCTGATGCGCTCACCGTCCTTCGGCGGCCTGATGTTCGGCGCCGCCGTGTTCAGCGCGGCCGCCTTCGCCAACCTGGTGTTCGTCTCGGTGTGGGCGCAGTCCGTGCTGGACCTCAGCCCGGTGAAGGCGGGTCTGATCCTGACGCCGCTGAGCGGCATGTCGTTCGTCGCGGCGGGCCTCGCGGGCCGGTTCCTGTCGAACATGCCGCCGCACATCCCGATCGGCGGCGGTCTGCTGCTGATCGGCGCGGGCTCGCTGCTGGAGATGATGGTCACCGGCTCCTCCGGCTGGACCGCGCTGCTGCCCGGCTTCATCGTCACCGGCATCGGCGTCGGCATCGCCTCGCCGATCCTCGCCTCGGCCGCGCTCGCCTCGGCACCGGCCGACCGGGCGGGCATGGCGGGCGGCGCCGCCAACACCTTCCGCCAGCTGGGCTTCGCGCTGGGCATCCCGGCCGTGGCAGCCATCGTCTCCGCCACGGTCACCACGCGGCTGGAGGACAGCGACCTGTTCCGCGACGCCGACGGGGCCGCCGAGCTCGTCACCGCGGGCCAGTCCTCGGGCGCGCTCGCGCAGGTGGCCGCCGACGCGCGCGACGCGGCGGGCAATGTCGTGGAGGACGCCTACGCCGCCGGTCTGGACCAGGCGTTCCTGGCGAGCGGGGTGGCCGCGCTGCTGGCCGGTGTGCTCGTCCTGCTCGTCGTGCGGCCGTCGGCCGGAGCGGTCCCGACGCAGGCCACGGACGCGTCCGAGGTCGGCGAGGACCGCGCTCTGAAGTCCGTCTGATGTAGCGTCACCAGCGCCCGGACCGGGCCGAGAAGACGGTCCGGCATCGCGCCACCACCGCAGGGGCTGCCCGGCACATCCGGGCAGCCCCTGCGGCGCGTCGCGGTGAACCGCAGGTCAGGCACATGGAGTTGCATGGGAAAAAATGAACCCGGCCCGGAGGCGGGGGCTTCTCCGGGCCGGGTGCTCAGGGTGCGCTCAAGGGGTGGGACGACCGCGCTACCGCGGGCGGACGCGAGCGCGGTAGCATCGCCTCCCCAGTTGGCGAGTCACACTCTCCAGTTTAGACAGTGGCACTACCCAATAGCCAGGGAAGAGCGAAAACCCGTGCGCATCAAGGAACTGAGCCGGCTCAGTGGCGTCCCCGTCGCGACCATCAAGTACTACCTCCGCGAGGGCCTGTTGCCCCCGGGCCGGCCCACGGCCGCGACCCAGGCCCAGTACGACGAACAGCATGTGCGAAGACTGAAGCTGGTCCGCGCTCTGATCGGCGTGCGCGGACTGTCGGTCAGCGCCGCCAGGAACGTAGTGAACGCCGTCGCCGCGGAACAGACGGACGTCCACACCCTGCTCGGCCTCGTGTCGGGCATGTGGCCACTGGGCGCCGACCCGGGCGGCGACACGCTCTGCGAGAACGCGCCCGGGGACTCGGAGACCGACGCACTGCTCGCCGAACTCGGCTGGTCGGTCTCCCTGCACAACCCCGCGCGCCAGGTCCTCGACCACACCCTGCTGACCCTGCGCTCCCTGGGCATGGACTACGACTGGCGGTTCCTGCTCCCCTACGCGCGCCTCGTCCACGGCATCGCCGCGCTCGACCTCGACCAACTGCGGTCCCCGCGCGATCCGCTGGAGAAGGCCGAGCAGGCCGTGCTGCTGACCTTCCTCCTCGAACCCGCCCTGCTCGCCCTGCGCCGGCTCGCCCAGGAGGCCGAGTCGCACCAGCGCTACGGCGTCCCGGAGGCGGCCCGGCCGGAGTCGGACCCGGCCTGAGTGAGGGGTACTCAACCGGCCTCACTCCCGGGGCGGTTCGGGAATTCCCACCACTCGGCGCGCGGCACAGGATTAAGTAATCGCACTCATGCGGTACCGGCCTCCCGCATGGTCTTCTCAAGACGAAATGGTCGGCGCAATGCGCCACCGCTCCCTCGTCACCGGGAAGGCAATGACGATGCAGTTCCGGATTCTGGGCTCACCCGAGCTGTACGACGGTATCCGCCGGGTCAGCACCCCGCTGAGCGCCCCCAAACAGCGACGGCTTCTCGGCGCACTGCTCACGCGGCCCAACGAGCCGATACCAAGACAGGAACTCGTCCGAGAACTCTGGGGAGTCAGGTCCCCCGTCAAGTCGGCGAACTCCCTCAACGCCCACGCCTCCCTGCTGCGCCGGGCGCTGGGCACGGCGGAGCCGGAGCGCGCCCAGGCGCCGCGTCTGGTCGCCCGGGACTCCGGATATCTCCTCCATGTCCGGCCGGGCGAAACCGACTTCGGAATGTTCCGGCACGGTCTGGAGCGGGCCCGCACCACGGCCGTGCAGGATCCCGAGGGTGCCTACGGGCTGCTGCGGGACGCCCTCGGGCTGTGGCGCGGCGCGGCGCTGGAAGGGGCCGTCCACGGCCCGCTGGGGGCGCATCTGGCGGCCCGGCTGGAGGAGGAGCGGGAGGAAGCCCTGGAGCTGCTCTTCGACTGCGCCCTGCGCGCGGGCCGGCACCGCGAGATCGTGTCCGAGCTGGAGGAGGTCACCGCGGCGCATCCGCTGCACGAGCCGTTCCACGACCAGCTGATGCTCGCCCTGTGCCGCTGCGGCCGGGAGGCCGAGGCCATCGCCGCCTACCGGCGGGCCCGCCGCCATCTGCCCGGCGGCGCCGACCGTACGCCGCTGCTCACCGCCCGTCTGGAGCAGATCGGTGCCCGCTCCGCCGTCCTGGCGGCGCCGACGGCGCTGCCCCGGGACGGCGCCGCGCACGCGCGGGCCGCTGATCCGGTCGAGCCGCCGCCCGTGTTCTCGGTGGCCGGCTATCTCCAGGAGCTGTTCAACGGAAAGGCCCTCACCGCGTTGTGAGGTGTCACGAAACGCGCGTCGCGCCCCCGCCGGAGCGGGGGCGCGATGCTTTTTCCGGGAGAGCTTTCCCGGGAGATCCCCTCCCGGGAAATGCTCGGAGTCCGGAAATACTCAGATTTCGGAGGTGATCAGAGTTCCGAGATGATGCGCTGGGCGACGTCCATTCCGGACGAGTATCCGGCCTCGTGGGAACCGATCTGGTCGACACCGTGACGCTTCGCGTGGAAGTACGCGCCGGCCAGCTTGACCCGGGTTCCGTTGTTCACGTCGTAGATGTCCTTCTGCATCTCACGAACCGGGTTGTCGATGATCGGGTGGGTGTAGGGGAATTCGGCGATGGCGGTGTCCGCGGCCACCTCGAGGGGGTAGTCGAGGGTGACGAAGTAGTCCTTCTCCGCCGTGAACCCGTGGAGCTTGTTCATGTAGTAGGCGACGTAGGTGCGGTCCTCGCCGTCGACGGCGACCTTGCCGTAGTTCCACGCCTCCCAGCGCTCCCGGTCGGCCGGCATCACCGAGGGGTCGGTGTGCAGGACGACCCGCGAGGCGTTGTAGCGGACCTTGGAGAGCACCTCGCGCTGGTGCTCGGTGGGGTTCTCCAGCATGGCGAGGGCCTCGTCGGCGTGGGCGCCGATGACGACGTAGTCGAACTGCTCGCTGCCCTTGGCGGTGGTGATCGTCACCGAGTCGTCGTCCTGGTGGATGCGGGTGACGGGCTCGCCGGTGCGGATCTCGCCGTCGATGGCGGCCAGGGCCTTGCGGACGTAGGTGATCGAACCGCCGCCGACGGTGCGCCAGTCGACGTGCTGGCCGCCGAGGCCGCCCTCGTCGTGGCCCATGAAGAAGGCGATGGCGGTGCTGGCCGGCATCTGCCAGATCAGCTCGGCCGGGATCGACCAGACCGCGGAGCACAGCAGGATGACGTAGGAGGTGCGGAACGCCTCGCTGTAGCCGTTCTTGTCGAGGTACTCGCCCAGCGGGATGTCCGCCTTCTTGCGCACGAAGTCGCGGCGGCCCTCGGTGTGGAAGCGGCGGGCCTCGCGCCAGATGGTCTGGAACTCCTCGGGGTAGCGGGCGGCCACCTCCTCCTCTTCCAGGCCCAGCTCGTTGGTGCCGTACTCCAGGCCGGAGTCCAGGTCGAAGAAGTTGAACGCGCCCTTGTGCTCGACCTGCTCGACGCCCAGCTCGTCGAAGAACTCGCACAGGTTGGTGTACGCGGGCCGGTTGAACACGACGAACGCGGTGTCGATGCCGAGGAGCTTGCCGTTCTCCTCGACCTCGACGGTGTTGGCGTGACCGCCGATGCGCTCCTCACGGTCGAAGAGGGTGATCGACGCGTGGTTGCGCAGGTGGTAGGCCGCGGAGACGCCAGAGACACCGGCACCGACGACGGCGATACGAGGGATGGTGGGGTCAGTCATGGTCAGGCCCTTCAGGGTCGGTGTCTAACTGTGGTCGTCGTACGTGGATGAAGTCGGTGGGGCGGCAAGCCGCCACGGCGCCTGCCCCCTGGGCCGCCGGCCGCCCGGGGCGCCCCGGCGGGTACCCCGGGGGGCCGCCTGCCGCCCTCGGGCGTCAGGGCTGGGCTGTCAGCGGGTCGGCGGTGGTCACCTGACGACATCGGCGGGGTCGACGGTGCGCTCGGCGAGAGGGATCTGCCAGTACGAGAACAGCCGGTTCTCCTGGTGGAAGTGGCGCAGTACCTGCATCACCTCGTCGACGACCGCCTGGTCGGTGACCGACTCGTGGGGGAAGATCTGCTTGCGCAGCCGCTCCAGCTGGAGCAGCAGCAGAGCGCCGCTGGGCAGCGGGTCCTCCACGGCGTCGTGCGAGTGGACGTAGGTCAGGACGCAGGCAGCCGCCGCGTGCAGCAGACAGTACTCCTTGGCCAGCTCGAAGAGTTCCGGCGACTGCGCGTAGTCCTTGCCGAGGGCGGTCTTCAGGGCGGCGGCCCGCTCCGCCATGGGGCCGGCCCGGTCGAGGAGCTCCTCCGCCACGTCCGCGGCGCGCAGCAGCCGGTCGCGTTCGGTCCCCTTGGCCTCCTCCGCGAGGGCGCGCAGCCTGCGCAGTCCGTCCGGCGCGGCCAGGACGGCGTCGTCGAGTCCGCGGCTGAACAGCTCCTGCTTCACCGGCGCGTACACGGGCAGTTCCCGGTCCATGCCGAAGAGGGTCGCGGCGCGCTCGGCGGCGGCCTCCGCCGCGGCCGGCCCGGGCGCGTTGGCGTTGGCGAGCAGACCGGCCAGCTGATGGCCGAGGTTGCGCAGGTTGACGACGGTGTTCCCGTCGGCGATGTCGGTGATCAGGATGTCGCGCACCATCTTCTGGTGCATGCCGTAGTGCGGGTGGTCGCGCAGGAAGGTGCGTGCCCCGAGCACCACGGTCAGCTGCGACAGCGTCTTCTGGAGCATGGTGGGGACGAGGTACTTGACCACCGACGACCAGATGCTGATCTGCTCCGGCGCGGCCTGGAGGGCGCGTGCGGCGCCGAGGACCACCGCGTCGGCGACCATCAGGTCGGCGAAAGCCTCGGTCAGCTGGCGCCGGGTGTAGGGGACGTCGGCGATGGCGTCGCCCAGCAGGACGCGGCGCTCGGCGAAGTCCATTGCGAGCCGGAGGCTCGTGTCCACGGCCGCCAGGGCCAGGTGCATGAGCACCACACGGGCGGTCTGGCTGGTCTTGAGGGCGATCTCCAGGCCCTGGCCCTCGTGTCCGATCATCGCGGAGTCGGGGACGAAGGCGCCCTTCATCCGGACCCCGCTGAGGTCCAGGGCGCGGACGCCGTAGAGCTCCTCGAAGGGCATGTCCTCGACGGTGTCGGCGTCGGCCTTCCACTTGTCGAGGACGAAGAGTGAGTAGGCGGCGGGGCCGGGACGCTTGCCGGTACGGGCGAAGACGACCATCTTGTCGGCGACCGTCGCGTTGCCGATCGGCCACTTCTCGCCGGTCAGCAGGTATCCCCCCTCGACCTTCTCGGCGTTGACCTCGTTGGCGACCAGGTCGCTGCCGTGGACACGCTCGGACAGGCCCCAGGACACCGAGCTGCCGCGCTTCATGTCGGCGATCAGGGCGGTGTTCTGCTCCCGGGTGCCGAGGACCCACGCGGGCATGAATCCGAGACTGTTGAGGGCGAGACCGACGGCGGTGGACGGGTCGCGGCGGGCGACGAGCCGCATCAGGGTGATGCCGGTCTCCACGTTGCCGGCCAGGCCGCCGTACTCGGCGGGCAGGCAGTGCATGTGCAGGTCCCAGCGGCGCAGCAGGCTGACGAACTGGTAGGGGTACTCGCCGCGGACGTCGTGGTCCAGGATCTGGGCGAAGGGCATCCGGCTGCCGGAGTCGTGCGGGTCGCCGAGGTACTCCTCCAGCCGGGTCGCGAGCTCGGTCACATCGGACTTGGACATCCGGAACTCCTATCGGCTGGTGGCCAGTTGGACGGGCGGGGCGGTGAACATGCGGTTGACCTCCCGCAGCGCGAGGAGCGCGTCGAGAGCGGGGATCAGCCGGGCGCCGCAGCGGCGCGGGTCGGTGCCGTCGGCGCGGGCGAGCAGGTAGCCGAGGACGGCGCCGAGCCAGCCGGTGGAGCCGGGCCCGGTGCCGTACAGGGAGATGTCGCGGTTCGCATGCCACAGGTGGACACAGGCCGCGGCCGCGTGCAGCCAGGCGTACCGTTCGGCGGCGTCGACGAGCGCGTTGGGGTCGGCGCCGCGCTGCTGGGCGTCCCGCACCAGGTCGCCCAGGCCCGTCACGGCCTCGGTCAGCTCGGCCGCGAGGTCGGCGATCTCGCTGCCGGCCAGCTCCGCCGCGGCCTTCGGCAGACCGGCCAGGAGCGGGTCGAAGCCCCGGGCGAACATGTCGAGGCGGGCGGGCTCGTACGGCGGCAGCGGCGCGTCCAGCCGGAACACGGTGTCCAGCACGGCCGGGTCCGGCTCGCCGCCGTCGCCACCGGTCAGGGTCGGCAACTGACCCGCGTACGACCGCAGGTTGGACAGTGTGCTGGCGTCGATGACGCGGACGACGGCCGAGTCGCGCTGGAGCTTCTGGAACAGCCCCGCGCCGCGCTCGCCCTCGCGCAGCACCGATCGGGTGGCCAGGACCGTGCCGCAGTGCCGGATCAGCTCGTCGCACGCCTCGGCGACCACGTGCTTGGCGGCCAGCGCCCATACGCTGAACGACTCGGGCACCACGTGCACACCGCGCGCCGCGCCGAGCGCCACCGCGTCGGCCGCCAGCAGCGCCGCCGAGGCCACCGCCAGCTCCCGCCGGGGGTACGGGGATTCAGCGAGCACGGTACGGCCGACCGTGCGCTCGACGGCGAAGTCGAGTCCCTGCCGTACGGCGGTGTCGGCGATGCCGAGGCTGCCGGCCATGCTCATCAGGCGGACCGCCTGCTGGGCCTTGACGGCCGCCTCCAGGCCCTCCCCGTGCATCCCGACCAGCGCGTCCCGCGGGACGGGTGTGTCGTGGAAGCGCAGGGTGGCCAGGTCGATGCCGCGCATGCCGCCGGTCAGCGGTGCGGGCACCCGCTCCAGCGTGCCCTCGGGCGTCTGGGCGGTCTCCAGCAGGACCGCGGAGAAGGCGGCCGGGCCGCGCTCCCCGGTGCGGGCGACGACGTAGACCGCCTCGGCGCGCAGCCCGAGGCCGACCATCCACTTCTCGCCCGTCAGCAGTCCCTCGGGGCTCAGGCGGACCTCGTTGGTGAGCAGGTCGCTGCCGTGCGCGGCCTCGGTGAGCGCGAAGGCGACGGCGCCGCCGCCACGCAGGATCTCGGCGGCCCTGCGCTGCTGCGCTTCGCTGCCGTGCAGTTGCAGACAGGTCGCCGCGATGATGCTGAACATCGTGCCGGGCATGATGTTGACGTCCCGGCGAGAGGCCGCGCGCACCAGGGTGAGGCTGCGGTCGAAGGACTCGAAGGTGCCGCCCCAGGCCGCGGGCAGGTAGTTCAGGTGGAACCCGCAGCGCACCAGTTCCGCGCAGAGCTCCTCGGGGAAGGCGTCCTGCTCGTCGCGGGCGACGGCGGCGGCGAAGCCATGCGGGTTGGCGTCGTCGGCCGGGTCGCCGAGCCGCTCCTCCAGTTCCTCGGGCGTCAGGGCGCTCATCGCAGCCCCACCGAGGATCCGTGCGCCGGGGTCTCCAGCGGGACGGGCCGGTAGTCGGCGGCGGAGGCCGGGATGTGCACGCCCGCGGTGCGCAGCTGGGCGAGCCGGGTGTGGAAGGCCGCGCCGCGCATCAGGTGGTGGGCGACCTCGGCGACCCGGCGGTTGCCGGGGGTCTTCAGGTAGCTGCCGGTCACCCAGTCGTTGAAGCTGCCCATGGCCGGGCCGCACCAGACCTGGAAGTCCATGATCCGGCTCTCGTCACCGGTGACGGCCCAGCGCGAGGACATGCCGAGGTACCAGCGGAACACCAGCGCCATCCGCCGCTTGGGGCTGCCAGCGGCGCGCTGCAGCTGCTCGGGGTCGCGGCGGGTGAAGTAGGTGACGCACTCCTGCCACACGTCCTCCAGCGAGCGCCGGAAGATCTGCTGCTCCAGCTTGGCGCGGTCGGCCTCGGGGATGGCCTCCAGGCCGTCGTACGCCTGGTAGAGCTCGTACAGGCGCTTGGCACGCATCGGGAACAGCGTGCCCTTCTTCAGGACCTGGAGTTCCACGCCCATCTCGAACATGTCCGCGGCGGGTGCCATCTCGCAGTCGGCGATGCCGGCCACGGCCAGCATCTCCTTGGACTTGGCGGACGCCCCGGACTCCACACAGGACTGGTTGACCGAGCCGGTGACCACGTACGCGGCGCCCATCGAGAAGGCGGCGGCGACGGCGACCGGGGTGCCCAGGCCGCCGCCCGCGCCGACCCGGACGGGGACGGCGTAGCGGAACTCGCGCTGCACGGTGTCGCGCAGCCGCAGGATGGTCGGCAGCAGGGCGGGCAGCGGCCGGCGGTCGGTGTGGCCGCCGGAGTCGGCCTCCACGGTGATGTCGTCGGCGAGCGGCACGTGGTGGGCGAGCGCGGCCTGCTCGGCGGTGATCAGGCCCTGCTCCAGCAGGGCGCCGACCACGGCGGCCGGGGCGGGCCGCATGAACCGCTCGGCGACCTCCGAGCGGGAGACCTTGGCGATGATCCGGTTCTCGGCGACGGGCTTGCCGTCCGGGCCGGGCCGCAGCCCGGCGACCCGGTAGCGCACCACGTGCGGGGTGAGGTCCATGAAGGCGGAGGCCTCCACGCAGCGCACCCCGTGCCGCAGGAACAGCTCGACGGCCTCGCGCTCCAGCCGGTCCTCGCTGGGCGAGTGGATCAGGTTGACCGCGTACGGCAGTCCGGGGATCTCGGTGGCGAAGCGGGCGATGGCGCGCTCGATGTGCTCGGGCAGCAGGCCGGCCGCGCCGAAGGAGGCGAGGAAGCCCTCCCGGGCGAGGGCGATCACCATGTCGGCGGAGGCGATGCCGCCGGCCATGGCGCCCGCCATGTAGGCCTGTTCGACGCCGTGGGCGGACCGGAAGGCGGCGGAGCCGAGGCGGTGCGCGGGCAGCGGCTCGGCGGCGGCCAGCAGCGGCAGGCCGTCGCCCTCGGCCGCGGCGAAGCCGCCGGAGACGGCGCCGATGCCGCCGGGCGTGACGGTGACGAAGCACGGCTCGTCCAGGTCGGCCAGGGCGTGGTAGATCCCGGCCGGGTCCGTGCTCGGGTACCGCTCTCCGTACCAGCGGAGAGGGGTGTCGCGAATATCCATGGGAAAACGAAGCTCCTTGGCTGAGCGGCGGGGCGGGTGGGCCGTCAGGCGTCAGGCGGTACGGACCTCGATGGCCAGGTCGGTCAGTTCGTAGATGCGCAGGCCCGGCTTCCACAGGTCGGCGTCGGCGACGAGCACCAGGCGGTCGGCCTCCTTGCGGATGTCCTTGACGTGCACGTCGAAGAACAGCTCCTTGTCGTGGCGCAGGATCTGGCCGCGGTACTTCCAGGAGGTCTCCACGTCGGTCGCCATCGCGAAGCGCGGGTTCTCGATGCCCTCGGCGAGGTTCTGCTCCAGGACGAACAGGCGCATCGCCTGCAGGACCGCCTCGACACCGAGGGAGCCGGGCATCACCGGGTCGCGGTGGAAGTGGCAGTCGAAGTACCACTCGTCGGGGCGGACCGCCCGGTAGCCGTGCACATAGCCGCGGCCGTGCTTTCCGCCGTCCGAGACCAGGTCGACGTGGTCGACGAGGGCGAACTTGTCGCCGGGCAGGTGCAGCAGGCCGCCCGAGGGGTCGGTGAACGCCGGGGCGCCCTCGGGGAGTTCGATGCGCCGCACGCGGTCCGCGGCGGGCTTCTCCGCCTCGATCCACGGGGCGATGTACTTGCCGTTGTCGAGGCCGACCTGGTTGACGAGGGCCGCGTCGCTGAAGTAGCCGAAGAGGGACTCGCCGGTGTAGAACACCTCGCCGTCGGCGGAGAGTTCGTAGGAGAAGTTCTGCAGGACTGCGCCGTGGATGGCGCTGGTCATCAGGAGCTTCGAGCGATGGCGGATGGTCTTGCCGCGCAGGTCGATGTCCTTGACGAGGGTGGCGCGGCCGTCGAGGTTGCGGATGCGGTACTGCTCGTCGGTGTTCTTCAGGGTGGCGCCGAGGTAGTAGCCGAGGAAGATCGCTGCCTGGAGCGAGGACTCCATGTAGACGGCGTTCGGCATGTGCGGGAACGAGTTCTGCTCGTAGTACCAGGCGTCGGCCGGCGAGTCGTACTCGGTGACCATCACCGAGCCGGGCGACAGGTCGCCGCGGGTGCCCTCAAGGGACATCACGCGGTCGACGAACTGGAAGTCGCCGTTGGGGATGTAGGGGGCGCGGGAGGTGCGGTAGACCTCGAACTCGGGGCCCATCGCGACGTCGAGCAGGCCCTTGGCGGCGTGCGCGAGGTGCATCTCGTTGATCATCGCGGCCTCGCCGTCGCGGTTGCGGCGGCCGAGGAACTGCGGGACGCCGCCGATCTCCGGGCGGTACGGCGTGCCGTCCTTCTCGCGGACCTGGAGGCCGAGGTTCTTCATGCGGACGACCGGCTTGTCGCCGAGGTAGATCAGGACGTCCGCGATGACGGTGGCGCGCGGCAGGAGGGTCAGCTCAGTGACCTCGACCTCGTAGCGCACCTCGGAGTGGGCCTGGGTGATCTGGCCGCGGACCTGGACCTCGATGGGGGTGTCGGTGACGCAGGTGAAGCGGGCGTCGGGGAGGGTGAGGTGCATGCCCTGGTGCATCAGGTAGATCTGGAGCAGCTGCACCGCGCCCTCGGCGACCAGGGAGCCCGCGAGGACGTGGTCGTCGGGGAAGTGGCAGGTGAAGTACCAGGCGTCGGGCTGGAGGTGCTTGACCGCGCTGATCTTGCCGAGGCCGCGCACGCCGCCCTTGCGGTCGATCTCGACCTCGTCGATCATGCGCATCTTGGCGTCGGGCAGCCGCAGGGCGGGGTTGACGCCGGGGTCCTGGGCGTGGTCCGGGCCGAACACGTCTCCGGGGCGGCCCTGGGCGAGCAGTTCCAGGTCCTCGGCGGTGAGGTGGTTCTTGTCGGTGTAGGCGAGGGGCTTGAAGTAGCCGCGGGGCAGGGCCGCGCGGGCCGCCTTCTCCTTCTCGGTCATCACCACGCCGAGCGGGGTGTCGAGTTCGGCCTGGGTGAAGAACCCGGCGCAGGCGTCGCGCAGTTCGAGGATCAGCTCGCCGTCGGCGTAGCACTGGTAGCTGAAGAAGAAGATCGTCGTGTCGCCCTGGTGGACGAACCGGTCGATGGAGATCTCGTAGCGCAGGGTCTGGCCGACGCGGGGCAGGAAGCCGCGGAAGACCAGCGTGCTGTCCAGCAGGCGGTAGACGCGCTCGCCCTTGTTGCGGAAGTCGATGCCGAGGTAGCTGACCAGCAGCAGGTCGCACTGGCCGGCCTCGACGGTGACGGCCGGGGGCACATAGCCGTCGACCGCGTACCAGGCGTCCTCGGGCACGTCGTACTCGGTGACGATCTTGGCGGGCTTGAACTCGCCCGTGGTGCCCTCGATCTCGGTGACCCGGGTGACGAAGTGGTACGGCGGTGCGGGCAGGCGTACGCGCTTGTCGTAGCCGTCGATCACGCCGAACTCGGGGCCGAACACCTTGGCGACCGAGCCGACGGCGAACTCCAGCAGGTCCGCCTCGTCCCAGATGACGCCCTCCTTGACCTCGCGGTCGGTGGCGGGCGCGGGCTGCGGGGCCACGGGGGCGGCCGGGGCGGACGCGGCCGGGGCGGCGGGGAGCGCGGCGGCGGGCGGCACGGGGGCCGCGGGCCGCGGGGCGGCCGGCAGGGCCGGGCGCTCGACGACCGGGGCCAGCGCGGCGGGGGCGGCGGGGGCCTGGAGCGGACGAGGCGCCTGGACGACCCGCGTCGTCCCGTCGAGCAGGGCCTCGACCCGGCCGAGGGTGGCGGACTGGAGGATGTGCTGCGTCTCCATCACCACCGAGTGGGTGTCCAGCATCTGACGGCGGATCTCGCGCACCAGGTCGCCGGCGGGCGTCTCGGACGCGGCGCCGGACTGCTGGAGGACGGGCCCCGCCGGAGCCGGGGCGGCCGGCTCCGGGCCGGTCGGCGCGGCGGCGGCTCGGGGTGCTTCGGAGGCGCTCTCGCGCGGGGGCTGGGACCAGGGCACGGTCGAGATCGGTGTGCCGTCGAAGGCGATGACCTCGGCGTCGGCGAGGGTCGGGTCGGCTTGCATGAGTGCGGAGTCCTCCGGCGGTGCGGACGGGGCGGGGGCGGTCGGGGCCGCGTGCGCGGCGACGTGGTGTCTGCCGGGGGCGGCCCCCGCGGCGATGCCCGGCTCGGAACCCGCCGGGGTACGGGGGGCCTGCGGCGCGGTGGAGTGCGCGGCGGGCCGGGCTGCGGCGCCGGAGGCGACACCGGAGGGGGCGGAGGAGACGGACTGGGCACCCGCGGCCTCGCCCGCGAGGCGGCCCGAGGCGCTCACGGCCGCACCGGCGGCCGCGGACGCCGCGACCGGCTCGGGGGCCGCGGTGCCCGTCCCCGCACCGGCGGACTCCGCCGCGACGGTGTCCGAGGACGCGGCGGCCGGGGCCGCGGCCAGCTCGCGTGCGATCCGTGCCGGGGCCGGGTCCGCGCCGCCCACCCGGAAGCGGGTCGGCCGGGCCGGGGTGTCGGCGGCGGTCGCGGCCAGCAGCGCGTCCCAGTCCAGGTCCAGGCCGTGCGCGGTCAGGCGGGCCGCGAGCTGGGCGATCGAGCGGGTGGCGGGCACTCCGCGGCGGTCCAGGGGCGCGGCCATGTGCGGGACGTCGCCGAGGGTCTCACGGACCCAGCGGGCGCAGGTCGCGCTGGGCCCGGCCTCCAGGAAGTAGCGGAAGCCCCGGTCGTAGGCGGTACGCACCAGACGCGGGAAGTCGATCGGCGAGCACAGGGTCGTGGCGATCCGGCGGGCCGTGTCCTCGCGGTCCACACCGGGCAGCGGCGCGTAGTCGTACGCGCTGAACAGCTCCAGGTCGCCGAGCGAGCCGGTCGGGTAGCTGTTCAGCCCGGCGAGGGCGTCGAAGTCGGCGTTCACGAGGGAGCAGTGCATGACCGCGCCGACGGGCGAGCGCGCGGCCGGGCAGCCGAGTTCCTCGATCAGCGCGCGGCACTGCGCCGGGTCGCCGGCGACGACCAGTTCCTTGGGCGTGTTGATGTGGGTGAGGAAGACCCGGTCGTAGCCCTTGAGGGCGGTGCGGACCGTCTCCGCGTCGGTGAGCAGGACATGGCTGGACCACACCCGCTCGTCGGGGACGTCCTCGCCGATGCCCCAGGCCTCGCGCACGGTGTTCTTGGCGCCGACCAGGCGGTGCTTGAACACGGGCGTGCCGCTGATCAGGGCGTCGTCGCGGCTCTCGGGGAGCCAGCCCCGGGTGGCGAACAGCATGCTGGACTCGCCGAGGCTGTAGCCGAAGCCGCCGTGCGCCTTGACGCCGAGGACGTCACGGACGAGGTCGGTGTAGAGGATGGAGAAGCTGGTGCCGGTGGCGAGCATGAAGGGGATGTCGTCGCCGAGCGAGCCCTCAAGCGCCATCAGTTCGCGTCGGCCGAGGGCGGCCTGTGAGCGCGGGTAGAGGGCCGCGGCGCGCAGGTGCAGCTCGGGCTCGTCGGCCATGTCCTCGAACGCGTCGAGCAGTCCGGGGAAGGCGCGGAACAGCTCCTGGCCGAGACCGGGGTAGGAGTTGAAGGCGCCCGGGTAGACCAGGGCGACCTTGCCCTCGGCACCGATCGGGTTCGCGGTGAAGCAGCTTCCGGCGGGGGTGGCCCACTCGGTGCCCCCGGCGTGCGCGACGGGCAGACCGCGGGCGGCCAGGTCGAGCTGGGCGGCCAGTTCGTCGCGGTCGCGGCCGACCAGGACGGCGCGCAGGGTGCGGCCGGGCAGCTGCCGGGCGGCGTCACGGGCGAGGGCGTAGGGGTCGGCGCCGTCGTCGAGCAGGGCGCGGTGCTGGGCGACCGTGGCGAGCAGTCCGTCGAAGGAGTCGGCGGACAGCGGCAGCACGACGGGACCGCCGGCCCGCCGCCAGTCCCGCGGGACGAGCGCGCCCCGTGAGGTCCGGGCGGAGAGCACCAGGTGGCCGTGGGCGCCCGCGGCGCCGATGAAGCCGACGCCCGCGTACCGGCGCGAGTCGCGCCGCGCGCGCAGCCAGGGGCGGGAGGTGTCCGGCACGTACAGGCCCGACGCCTCGAAGTCGGCGGTGAGTTCGGCGGCCGGGCGGGTCCAGCCGCGGGTGCCGGGGACGTAGCCGTGGTGCAGGCCGAGGACGGCCCGGATCAGACCGGCCATGGTGGCCGCGCAGCCGGCGTCGCCGACCTGGGCCTTGGCGCTGCCGAGGGCCACCTGGTGGGTGCCGGCCGGGTGGACCTGGGCGAGGCCCGCGATCTCGGCGCGGTCCTGGACGTCGGTGCCGCCCGCGTGCGCCTCGACGTAGCCGATGTCGGAGGCCGTGATGCCGGCGGCGGCGTAGGCCTCGCTCGCGGCGGCCGCGTAGGTGCCGGCGTCGGCCTCGGGCACCGCGCCGTCGACCGGGGCGGCGTGCCGGATCGCGAGGGACTCCAGGCGGGCGTAGACCGGCCGGTCGCCGGAGTCGGGGCGGGTGACGACGAGCGCGCCCGCGCCCTCGCCGATCCGGCGGCCCCGGGCACCTTCCTGGAAGGTGAGCCCGGCCTCGGCGACCACGTCGGGCCGCAGCAGCAGGTTCTCGGCGGAGCCCGCGAGGTCGACGGCGCCGACGAGGACGGCCTCGATGCCGGGGTCGAGCAGCAGCAGCCGGGCGACCTGGAGGGCCTCGGCGGTGCCGGAGCCGTCGGAGGAGACGGTGAAGGACGGGCCGGTGAGGTTCCACAGCGAGGAGATGCGGCTGGCCATCACGTTGCCGATGTAGCTGAGCACCTCGTTGGCGACGATCGGGTCGACCACCGCGTCGCGGCCGACGGCCGTCAGCCGGGCCAGCTCCGCCTCGTCGACCTCGATGCCCGCGCGCTCGAACTCCTGGCGGATGAAGGTGCCCAGGCCGTAGCGGGTGATGCGCAGGTGGGTGAAGGGCTCGGTCTCCATGGCGACGACGACCGCGATCCGACGCGCGTCGGGCGCGCTGCGTCCCTTGGGGACCGCGCGGCTGTAGCCCGCGTCGTGCAGGGCCTCGTCGGCGACCTTGATGGCGAGGGCGTGCTGGAGGTTGTAGGTGCGCAGGTCGGCCGGCGGGATCTTGAGGTCCATCGGGTCGATGCCGAGGCCGTCGACGAACGCGCCGTGCGGCAGGGACTCGGGCGAGACTCCGGCGCCGTGATCGAGGGAGCCGCCGCGGGTCTGGTCCAGGCCGCGCCAGCGTCGCTCGGGCAGCGGACCCACCGTGTCGGCACCGGCGTGCACGGCCCGCTCGTAGGCGTCGAGGGAGTCGAAGGCGCCGAAGTGGGCGCCGAGTCCGACGATGTCGAGCGCGGGCACGGCGGTCGGCGGCTCGGCGTCGGGGGCGGTGCCGTCCGGCTGGGAGAGCACCACATGGGCGTTGGTGCCGCCGAAGCCGAACGCGGAGACACCCGCGCGGCGGGGACCGGCCGTCTCGGGCCAGTCGCGGCCCTCGCGCACCAGGACGTCGGAGCCGACCCTGCCGTCCTTGGAGCTGATGGGCTGTCCGACGCCGATGGTGGGCGGGATGTGCCCGTGGCCCATGGCGAGGACGACCTTGAGCATGCTGCTCAGTCCGGCGACGGTCAGCAGGTGGCCGATGTTGCCCTTGACGGAGCCCAGCAGCGGGACGCGGCCGGCCGTGCCGAAGAAGTCGGCGACGGACTGCGCCTCGGTGGCGTCGCCGATCGGGGTGCCGGTGGCGTGGCACTCCAGGTAGTCGACGGCCGCCGGGTCGATCCCGGCGTCGGCGTAGGCGAGTTCGTAGGACTGGAGCTGTCCGTGGCCCTGCGGGACCAGCAGATGGCGGCCGCTGCCGTCGTTGGACAGGCCGATGCCGTCGACGACGGCGTGGATGCGGTCGCCGTCGCGTACGGCGTCCTCCAGCCGCTTGACGGCGAACATGCCGGCGCCCTGTCCGGTGAGGATGCCGCCGGAGCGGCCGTCGAAGGGCTGGCTGAAGCCGTCGCGCGGGTAGGCCTGGAGGTCACCGAAGGAGAGGTGGATCAGCGTGGGGTCGGGCGCGCAGACACCGCCGGCCAGGACCAGGTCGGCCTGTCCGGCGGCGAGGTGGTCGCAGGCCAGCTTGAGCGCGTACAGGGCGGAGGAGCAGGCGGCGTCCAGGTTGTAGCGGGGTCCGCCGAGGCCGAGGGCGGCCGCGGCGAGGGTGGCGGGGGCGCCGCTGACCATCAGGTCCTCGGTGTTGAGCCGCTCACGGTCGATCCGGTCCTGCGCGTGCGCCAGAGCGCCGAGCGGGGGGTAGCCCGCCCGGCGCAGGCCCTCCAGCACCGCCTCCTGCACGAGGGGGACGCTGACCTGGGCCGAAGTCGGTGTGGGGAAGGAGTAGTTGCCGAGGACGATGCCGGTGCGGGCGAGGACGTCCTGCCGGTCGTCGTGTCCGCTGTCGCGCAGCGCCTCGCGGGCCACGTGCAGCGTCCAGTGGAAGATGCGGTCGAGCCCGGCGAGGCGGTCGGCGTCGAGGCGGTAGCCGGTGGGGTCGAAGGCGAAGTCGGTGACGAATCCGCCTCGTCCGCAGTAGATCTCGTGCTGGGGATCGATGTCCCGGGCCTCGGGGCCGGGGCCGAAGACCTCCGTCCCGCCCTCCCGGCGGCTGTCCGCGCCGGAGTGGAGGTTGCGCCAGAACTCGGCGGGCGACTCCGCTCCAGGGAACAGGCAGGCGAGGCCAACGATGGCGTACTTGCTCATGAGAGCTCTCGGGTCCCTTCTGGGGGTGGCCGGGCCCGGACGGCCCTGGGGGGTGCCGTCCGGGCCCGGCCCGACGCGTGCGTCGGATACGAGGCGGGTCAGCCGTTGAGGAACTTGTCCGCGAGCTGCGGGGCGGAGACGACCTGGACGCCGTCGAAGCGGGTCAGCACCGTCCCGTCGGGGGCGCACGCCGTGATGGTCAGGGCGGCGGTGCTGGAGCTGCCGCCCTCGGCCGGCTCGACGACGAGCAGGAACGGGGCACCGTCGGGCAGCGACCGGTGCAGGGTGACGCGGGCGACGGACAGGGGCAGTCCGGCGGTGCCGCGGAACAGCCGCACCCACACCAGTCCGGCCTGGAGCAGCAGGTCGGCGGTGCCGGGAGCGAACCGGGTGCCGCCGAACGCGCCGCCCTCGGGCCGCAGTTCGGCCAGCTCGCACTCCAGGACCAGCCGGGACTCGTTCTCGGCCAGCACCCGGCGCACACCGCGCAGCGCGGGCCCGTGGAAGAGGGTGCCGTCCGTGTAGAGGCTCGCGGCGTCGCGGCCGCTGCCGAGCGCGGGCAGACCCGCGACGGTGGCCTCGGCGGGCGTGGTGCCGGGGGTGACGACGGCCGCGTAGTGCGGTCGTACGGCGCCCTTGGCGTCGGCGGCCTGGATGGCGACCTCGACGCTGTCACCGGCGGGCGTCATCGCCAGCTCCGGCCGCTCGGGCAGGGTGTCGTCGAACAGGATGCCCTTGCGGACCGAGAAGTCGCGGACCTCGCGGACCTCGGTGCCGGTGGAGCGCTCGACGGCGCCGACGGCCCAGCCGAGGGCGACCACGGCGGGCAGCACCGGGGTGCCGCCGATGACGTGGTCGGCGACGATCGGGTCGTCCACCAGACCGGCGATGGAGCGCCGGACGGTGACGGTGCCGGTCTGCGCGGGCCGCTCCGGCTCGGACAGCGGGGTGGTCGGGCCGAGGACCGTGACCACGTCGGCGGCGCGCTGGGCGTCGAACTGCTCGGTGAACAGCCGGGCTCCGGCGTCGACCGGGATCAGCGTGATGCCGCGCTCCTGGAAGACGGCCTTGATCTGCGGGGAGACCATGCCGCTGTCCCAGGCGCCCCAGTTGAGGGAGGTGACGCGGGCGCCGGGGTGGCGCTGCTTGAAGGAGGAGGCCCAGGCGTTGAGGGTCTCGTTGGCCATCGCGTAGTCGGACTGGCCGCGGTTGCCGAAGAAGCCGGCCACCGAGGAGAACAGGACGATGTGCCGCAGGATGTCGCTGTCCAGGGCGGCGGCCACCGAGCGCAGGCCGGTCAGCTTCGGCGCGAAGACCCGCTCGATCTCGGAGGCCTTCTTGTTGGCGATGAGCTGGTCGGCGAGGACGCCGGCGCCGTGCACCAGACCGGTGATGCGCTCCTTGTAAGGGGCGAGCGCGGCGGTCGTGGCGGCCGGGTCGGTGATGTCGACGGCCAGGTACTCGACGGTGCTTCCGGCGGCCTGGACGTCGGCCAGGGTCTGGCGGATCTCACGGGCGCCGACGACGGCACCGTAGAGCTGCTCGACGCGCTTCGGGGTGGGCTTCTCGCCCGAGGCCTTCAGCTGCGCGGCGGCCGCGGCCTTGAGCCCGCCGGTCTCGACGCCCTGCGCCCAGGCGGGCTCGTCGGCCAGCGGGGTGCGGCCGAGCAGGAGCAGTCCGGGGCGGTGGCGGCGGGCCAGTTCGATGGTGCAGGCGGCGGTGATGCCGCGGCCGCCGCCGGTCACCACGACCAGGTCGTCGGAGCCGAGCGCCGGGACGTCGTCCGCGCCCTGGTGGAGGCTCTGCTCGGCGAGGCCGAGGCCGACGCGGCGGGTGCCGTCGTGACCGACCTGGGTCAGGTCGGCGACCACGTCGTGCAGTTCGTCGGCGAGGAGGGCGGCACCGGCCTCGGGGCTGAGGTCGGCGGCGAGGTCGACGGCTCGGCAGAACAGCCGGGGCGCCTCGACCGCGAGGGTCTTGACCAGGCCGGTCACACCCGCGGCGGGGGTCAGCTCCTCGGCCACACCGGTGAGGCCGAAGGAGCCGTCGAGGCGGGTGACGGTGACGAAGGCGGCGCGGCCCGACTCGGCGGCGGCGGTCAGCGGCTCGACGGCGTGCTTGGCGACGAGCAGGGAGTGCGCGAGGCGCCGGGTGCCCTCGGACCAGTCGCCGAGGTGCGCGGCGGACAGGTCGACGACCAGGGTGACGCGGTCGGCGAGGACCGTCTCCATGCGCTCTGCCAGCTCGGTCACACCCCAGCCGGTCAGCCCCTGGTCCTTGACGCCCTCGACGCGCTGGGCGACACCGGGCAGGCGCAGCACGTGCACCGGGCGTCCGGTCTCGACGAGCCGCGCGGCGAACGCGGGCGCCAGGTCGGAGCCGTCGTCCACGATCAGTGCGGCCGAACCCGGCGCGTAGGCGTCGGTCAGCAGGTCCGGGGTGGGCAGGTCGACCAGCGCGGCCTGGGCCCGGCCGATGCCGCCCGCGGGCTTCGCGGCGGCGGGCTCGGCAGCGGCGGCGGTCGCGGCGGCCGGGGTCGCGGTGTCCGTGTCACCGGACATGAAGTCGACGATCTGGCGCAGCGTGCGCAGCTCGGCGAGCTGCTCGGGTCCTGCGGCGACACCGGCGCCGAAGCGCTCCTGCATCACACCCATGATCTCGACCCGCTTGATCGAGTCGATCCCCAGGTCCGCCTCGACATCCATGTCGAGATCCAGCATCTCCGCCGGGTAACCCGTCTTCTGACCGACGACGTCCAGCAGAGCGGACGAGACGGCGGCGGAGTCCGGGCCGGCGGCCGGAGCGGGGGCAACAGCGGTGGCGGGGGCGGTCGCGGGGGCGGCGTCGTCGGACATGAAGTCGACGATCTGACGCAGCGTGCGCAGCTCGGCGAGCTGCTCGGGACCGGCGGCGACACCGGCGCCGAAGCGCTCCTGCATCACACCCATGATCTCGACCCGCTTGATCGAGTCGATCCCCAGGTCCGCCTCGACATCCATGTCGAGATCCAGCATCTCCGCCGGGTAACCCGTCTTCTGACCGACGACGTCCAGCAGGGCGGCGGACACCGCGGCGGAGCCGGGACCGGCCGTCTGGGCGGGGGCAGCGGCAGGGGCAGCAGGGGCGCCGTCGCTCATGAAGTCGACGATCTGACGCAGCGTGCGCAGCTCGGCCAGCGCCTCCGGACCGGCCGCGACACCGGCGCCGAAGCGCTCCTGCATCACACCCATGATCTCGACCCGCTTGATCGAGTCGATCCCCAGGTCCGCCTCGACATCCATGTCGAGATCCAGCATCTCCGCCGGGTAACCCGTCTTCTGACCGACGACGTCCAGCAGAGCGGCGGACACCGCGCCGGAGTCGGGACCGGCCGTCTGGGCGGGGGCGGTCGGGGCGGCGGTGACGGTGGCCTGGGCGGGCGTGGCGTCGGCCATGAAGTCGACGATCTGACGCAGCGTGCGCAGCTCGGCCAGCGCCTCCGGACCGGCCGCGACACCGGCGCCGAAGCGCTCCTGCATCACACCCATGATCTCGACCCGCTTGATCGAGTCGATCCCCAGGTCCGCCTCGACATCCATGTCGAGGTCCAGCATGTCGGTCGGGTAGCCCGTCTTCTGGCCGACGACGTCCAGCAGAGCGGCGGACACGGCCGTGGCGTCCGGGCCGGCCGGGGCCTGAACGGCCGGGGCGGCCGCGGGAGCCTGACCGGCCGGGGAGGCGTCGGCCATGAAGTCGACGATCTGACGCAGCGTGCGCAGCTCGGCCAGCGCCTCCGGACCGGCCGCGACACCGGCGCCGAAGCGCTCCTGCA
>NZ_JBEXPR010000026.1:0-128046 GCF_040612135.1 Streptomyces sp. NPDC006458
CATCGACCGGACCACCTACAAAGCAGCCATCAACATCACCATGCTCACAACCAGCACTTGACGCCCCGGCCCCGCCCTTAACTGAACGGCGTTGCAGCTAGAGCTGGACGACCTCGGTGCCGCGCCGGTCGCCGGTGTTGCGGACGGTCACGGACGAGCCGATCGCGACAGCTCGCAGATGCCGTCCGTGGCGAGATCCGCGCCGCCCGTGAAGTCGCTCCAGTCGAACGTCGCCGACTGCGTCCAGTCGGGTTCGGCCGTCATGTGCGCGAACGCCTCGTACAACGGCACGGTCCCCGACGGCGGTTCGGTGACCTTCGGGTTCAACGGCTCCTGGAACGGCGGCAATCCGATCCCCGTGGTGACGATCGGCTGAACCCGACCCGGGAAAGATGAGATTCTCCCAAGAAAATATGGAGTGCCGTTCCCGCCCGTAATATTTCGGACGTACGTTCCTGTCCGTGACGGGTCACCAGGAGAACGGAACCACCGGGAACGAGGACGAGGGCAGAAGAGCGGGCCGGCGGTCGGCAGTGCTGAAGACCGTCGGCCTCACTCTGGCGGGAGTGCTGGTGCTGGCCGGTGCCACGGCGGGCTGGGCGTACTGGCGGCTGAGCGACAACATCACCGGCGTCGACATCGACCAGGCCCTGGGCGACGACCGCCCGCCCAGACCCATGACGACCCCGTCCGCCTCGCCGTCCGGCCCGCCCGTGCCGAGCGGCGCCCTGAACATCCTGGTCCTCGGCTCGGACACCCGTACGGGTGCGGAGAACCAGCGCCTCGGCGGCGGGGACGGCGGCGGCGGCCGCTCCGACACCGCGATGATCGTCCATGTCGACCCGGGCCGTACGTCGGCCACGGTGGTCAGCATCCCGCGCGACACGCTCGTCGCCCGCCCCTCCTGCCCGCTGCCGTCCGGCGGCGAGACGGCACCCAGGGAGTCGGTGATGTTCAACTCCGCCTACGAGGTGGGCGGCCCGGTGTGCGCGGTGAAGACCGTCGAGCAGCTCACCGAGGTCCGCATGGACCACTACGCCGAGCTCGACTTCGCCGGGTTCGCGGCGCTGGTCGACGCCGTCGGCGGGGTCACCGTCACCACCGACGAGGACATCGACGACGAGGACAGCCATCTGCGGCTGGCGGCGGGCACCCATCTGCTGGACGGCGAGCGGGCCCTCGCCCTGGCCCGCACCCGCCACGGCATCGGCGACGGCAGCGACCTCGGCCGCATAGGCCTCCAGCAGCACCTGGTCACGGCCCTGCTGGAGCGGATCTCCGCGGGCGGCCTGCTCACCGACCCGGCCCGGCTCTACCGGGTCGCCGACACGGTGACCGGCAGCCTGACCACCGACACCGGCCTCGACTCGCTCACCGAGCTGATGGGCCTCGGGCGCAGCCTCGCCGGACTGTCGGCGGACGCGGTCGAGACGGTGACCATGCCGGTGGTCCCGGCGGCCTGGGACCGCAACCGGGTGGTCGCGGACGAGCCGGAGGCGGGGCGGCTGTGGGAGTCGCTGCGCTGAGGCGGAGCGCTGTCACGAGCCCTCTCGACAGGCGCGCGAAAAAAATCCCGGCGACGATGTCGATCCGGCCGTCTCCCGTTCGACGCATGGGTGAGAGCGGGGACAGGCCCCGCCGGAACACGAGGAGTCACCATGCCCCGCTATCTGTCCCTGGTCCGTATCGAGGAGAACACCATCGACATGGCGTCCGCCGACCCCGGCTTCGAGCAGCGCATGGCGGCGCTGTTCGAGGAGATCACCAAGGCCGGCGTCATGCTGGACACCGCCGGGCTCAAGCCGACCGCCGAGTCCACGCGGATCACCTGGTCGGACGGAAAGCTGTCGTACACCGACGGCCCCTTCACCGAGACCAAGGAGGTCGTCGGCGGCTACGCCCTCATGCAGTGCAAGGACATGGCCGAGGCGATCGAATGGGGAAAGCGCTTCCTGGAGGTCCACCCCAAGAAGTGGATGGTGGGCCTGGAGGTCCGCGAGGTCGAGGAGCCGGGCCTCTGAGCGCGCGGCCGCTGTCGGTGCCGTGTGCTGTCATGTGAGGTGTGAGGGCACACAGCACGGACGCGGCCGATCCGGTGGGTTCGGTCGCCCGGACACTCGACACGGTCTTCCGGATGGAGTCCGCGCGGATCATCGCCACGGTCGCGCGGATCGTCCGGGACGTCGGCATCGCCGAGGAGATCGCCCAGGACGCGCTCGTCGCCGCCCTGGAGCAGTGGCCCCGGGAGGGCGTCCCGGACCGGCCGGGCGCCTGGCTGACGGCCACCGCCAAGCACCGCGCGGTCGACCTGGTGCGGCGGCGCGAGACGTACGCCCGCAAGCTGGCGGAGGCCGGCCGCGAGCTGACGGAGGAGTCGCACGACCCCGAGCCCTCGGGCCCCGGGGACATCGACGACGACGTGCTGCGGCTGATCTTCACCGCCTGCCATCCGCTGCTGTCCGCCGAGGCCCGCACGGCGCTGACCCTGCGGCTCGTCGGCGGGCTGCGCACGGACGAGATCGCCCGCGCCTTCCTGGTGCCGGAGCCGACCGTCGCGCAGCGGATCGTGCGGGCCAAGCGGACGCTGGCCAGGGCCGGGGTGCCGTTCGAGGTGCCCTACGGGGAGGACCGGGCGGCCCGGCTGGGCTCGGTCCTGGAGGTCATCTACCTGATCTTCAACGAGGGGTACGCGGCCACCGCGGGCGACGACCTGCTGCGCCCGGCCCTGTGCGAGGACGCGCTGCGGCTCGCCCGGGTGCTGGCCGCGCTGGTGCCCAAGGAGGCCGAGGCACACGGACTGGCCGCCCTGCTGGAGCTCCAGGCCTCGCGCACGGCGGCGCGGACCGGGCCCGGCGGGGAGCCGGTGCTGCTCGCCGACCAGAACCGGCGGCTGTGGAACCGGCTGCTGATCCGGCGCGGTTTCGCCGCTCTGGAGCGGGCCGTCGACCAGGGCGGCACCTTCGGGCCGTACGCCCTCCAGGCCGCCATCGCCGCCTGCCACGCGCGGGCGGCGACGTACGAGGAGACCGACTGGCCGCGGATCGCCGCGTTCTACGGGATGCTCGCCGCCCGCGCCCCCTCGCCGGTGGTCGAGCTGAACCGGGCCGTCGCCGTCTCGATGGCCGAGGGCCCCGCCGAGGCGCTGCGGATCGTCGACGCCCTGGCCGCCGAACCCGCCCTGCGCGACTACCACTTGCTCCCCAGCGTCCGCGGTGACCTGCTCGCCCGTCTGGGCCGGACGGCCGAGGCGCGGGCGGAGTTCGAACGGGCCGCGAGGCTGGCGCGCAACGAACGGGAACGCGAGCTGCTGCTGGGCCGTGCACGGGAGTTGCTCTAGAGCGCCTCGCGGAGCGCTCGACGGGTCATGTTAAGTTCCCCTCCGACCAAATAACTTCATACGTTTTTCATGATGTGGGGGAAAGTGAAGATGCAGACGCATGCGCGTATGCGCGGCGTCGGGGGAACCATCGCGATCGCTCTCAGCTCCGCACTCGCGGTCGGGCTGCTGCCCGCCACCGCGAGCGCGGCCGTCTCCTCGACGGCAACGGACACCCGGGAACTGACCACTTCCGGGAACGCTCCGCTGTCCGAGAAGGAGGCGCGGGAGCAGGCCGTACGCACCGGCCGAAGCGTGGAGGTCACCGCACTGCGCGGTGAGAGCACCGAGGTGTTCGTCACCCCCGAGGGAGATCTGGAGAGACGGGAGCATCTGCGTCCCGTCCGGGCCCGGGTCGACGGCGAGTGGAAGCCGATCGACACGGAGCTGGCGCGGACCGGCCACGGCACGGTCGCGCCGAAGGTGGCCACGATCGGGCTGGAGTTCTCCGGCGGCGGCACCCAGGTGCCGCTGGTCCGGATGGACAAGGCCGGCCGGCGGCTCGCGCTGTCCTGGCCCGGCACCCTGCCCGCGCCCCAGCTGGACGGCGCCACGGCGACGTACCGGAACGTCCTGCCGGACGTCGATCTGCGGATGGGCGCGCAGGAGGACGGGTTCACCCAGCTGCTCGTCGTCAACAGCGCCGAGGCCGCGGCCAGTCCGGCGCTCGCCGAGCTGCGGCTGAAGCTGGCCGCCGACGGCATGGACGTGAAGGAGACCGCGGGCGGTGGCCTGGCCGCGGTCGACAAGGGCGCCGGGAACGCGGTGTTCGAGGCGCCGAAGCCGCTGATGTGGGACTCCAGCGGCGGCACGCCGGCCACCGGCGGGACGGCGGCCACCAAGGCAGCCGCCACCAAGGCAGCCGCCACCAAGTCGGCAGCCGCCACCAAGGCGGCAGCCCCCGGCAAGTCGGCGGCCACCGGTAAGGCGGCCGCCGCGCCGCAGCGCCGTACCGCCGGTCTGTCCGCAGCGGCCGGCGCGCCCGCGACCGGCACCGGCACCGGCCCCGGCGAGACCGCCAAGCTCGCTCCCGTCGACGTGGAACTGCCCGCGGGCGGACGCGAGTTGGTGCTCAGGCCCGACGCCAGAGTGCTGAAGGGCCGGAACACCGAGTACCCGGTGTTCATCGACCCGCAGTGGTACTCGCCGCGCGCGAGCTCGTGGACGATGGCGTCGAAGCACTGGGCGTCCTCCCCGCAGTGGAAGTTCAACGGCAAGCCGGACGCCGGCATGGGCTACTGCAACTGGGACTACTGCGCCCCCTACGACACCAAGCGGCTCTTCTACCAGGTGCCCACCTCCGCCTACGCGGGCCGGACGATCCTGTCCGCCGAGTTCGTGGTCCGCAACACCTGGTCGGCGTCCTGCTCGGACCGCGAGGTGGAGCTGTGGCGGACGAAGGGCATCTCCTCGTCGACCACGTGGAACTCGCAGAACGAGTCCGGGTTCTGGATCAAGCAGCTGCGCTCTTCGTCCTTCGCCTACGGCTTCACCGGCTGTGCCTCCAAGGACGCCGAGTTCGATGTGAAGTCGGCGGTCCAGGAGGCCGCGGACGGCAAATGGTCGTCGATGACCTTCGGCCTGCGCGCCGGCAGCGAGAGCGACCGGTACGGCTGGAAGCGCTTCTCGGACAAGGCGTTCCTGCGGGTGAAGTACAACCGCCCGCCGCCGCAGGTGAAGATGTCGCAGCTCACCATGGAGTACGGCGGCACCTGCAAGCCCCACACGAGCGAGCCCCGGGTGCGCACCCTGGGCAAGATCTACGCCAACGGCATCACCGACCCGGACGGCGACAACATCGCCGTCGAGTTCGAGGCGGCCTGGGACGCCGGTGACGGCAAGGGCTGGACCGCCCGCTGGAAGCCCGCCCGGACGTCGTACAAGAAGTCCGGTTCCGGCTTCTCGATCGCCCTGCCGTCCTCGATCCCGAAGAACAAGCGGGTCAGCTGGTACGTCCGGTCCTACGACGGCGCCCAGCACTCCCCGTGGTCGCACTCCGGCACCGCGGCGGGCTGCTACTTCGTCCACGACACCAGCGTGCCCAAGGCGCCCTCGATCTCCTCGGGCCACTACCCGGCCTCCGACCCGGAGGATCCGGAGGACCCCTGGTACGACGGCGTCGGCCAGTACGGCGGCTTCGCCTTCGACTCGCCCGAGACGGACGTGGTCCGCTACCGCTACGGGTTCAACACCGACCCGTCCGGCTCGACGCAGATCACCACCAGCGGCGGCGCCGGCAAGTCCGTGCAGCTGCTGCCGGCGAGGGCGGGCCTGAACTTCGTCACGGCCCAGGCCTTCGACGCGGCGGGCAACGGCTCCGAGATCCGCACCTACCAGTTCCGGGTCAAGGCCGGTCAGCCCGACCGCGCGGCCTGGCGGCTGGACGAGCCGGCCGGTGCGACCGGGGCCGCCGGTGCGACGGCCCCGCGGACCGTACGCCTGACCGGCGGGGCCACCCTCGGCGCCGAGGGCCGCAAGGGCACCGCGCTGCATGTCGACGGCACGTCCGGGTACGCCGACTCCGACCTCACCGTGGTCGACACCTCGGACAGCTTCTCCGTCGCGGCCTGGGCCCGGCTCGACAAGATGCCCGCGTACGCGGCGATCATCGCCGCCCAGCCGGGCAACCACTCCCCGGGCTTCGAGCTGTACTACTCCCAGTACTACGACCGCTGGGTGTTCAACCAGTACACCGCCGACACGGCCGACGCCTCCATCGCCCGTGCCATGGCGGCCGCGCCCGGTGACGCCAAGGCGGGGGAGTGGACCCACCTCGCGGGTGTCTACGACGGCAAGGCCAAGCAGCTGCGGCTGTACGTCAACGGCAAGCTCTCCGGCTCCACCGCCTACACCACCGCCTGGGAGGCCCGCCGGGGCCTGCGGATCGGCGCCGGCAGCTACAACGGCAAGGCCGGGGCCTTCTTCCCGGGCACCGTCGACGATCTCAGGATCTTCGACCGGGCCCTGAGCGCCACCGAGGCGGCGCGGCTCCAGCAGGACCAGGAGCTCACCGGTGGACGCCCCGCCCGCGCGGTCTTCCCGCTCGACGAGGCCGCCACCGCCACCGAGACCGTCGGCGCGGCCCCCGAGCAGCCGCTGACCCTGAACGGCGGGGCCACGACGGGCGCCGACGGGGTCGCGGGCCGCGCCCTGACCCTGAACGGCGGCACCGGCTACGCGGCCACCGACCGCCCGGTGCTCAACACCGCCGGCTCCTACGCCGTCTCCGCCTGGGCGAAGCTCAACGCGGGGGTGACCGGCAACCGCACGGTGGTGAGCCAGAACGGCACGTACTACAGCCCGTTCTATCTCTCCTACGAGGCCTCGCCGAACACCTGGAGCCTGCGCACCTCCCTGGAGGACGTCCAGGCCGGCAATATCACCGAACAGGTGGTGCGGGGCACCCAGCCCGCGCGGCCCGGTGAGTGGACCCACCTGGTGGCCGTCCACGACGCCACCGCCAAACAGATCCGCCTCTACGTCAACGGGCGGCTCCAGGGCACCGACGCCGCGCCGAAGACCTGGGAGGCCCAGGGGCCCCTGCAGATCGGGCGGGCCATCTGGACCGGCAAGATCGTCGACCACTTCCCCGGAACCATCGACGACGTCCGGCTCTTCGACCGGCCCGTCGCCGACGACGAGGTCCGCCAGATCTTCCAGCAGCGGCCCCTCGTCAGGAGCCGCTGGAACTTCGAGGAGACCACCGGCACCTCCACCGTCACCACGCCCAACGCGGTGACCGGGGGCGGCGCGCTCACGCTGGGCGGCGGAGCGAAGAAGGCGGACACCGCCTTCATCGACTCCGGCAGCCTGGACCTGGACGGCGTCACGGGCCACGCGGCGACCACCGCGGTCCCCGTCGACACCGGCGCCAGCTACACCGTGACCGCCTGGGCGCAGGCCGCTGCCGTGCCCAAGAGCGGGGTCACCCTGCTCAGCGCGGAGGGCTCGGCCCAGAGCGCCTTCGCCGTGCGGTTCGTGCCGGATGCCAAACCCGAGGCCCCCGGCCGCTGGGAGCTGGCGGTGGCCGACCAGGACGGCGCGGACGCGACCGTGGTGCGCGTGGAGAACACCGAGTTCCTCGACGTGCGCGACTGGAACCACCTCGCCGTGGTCTACGACGGCTTCGCCAAGCAGGCGCGGCTGTACGTCAACGGCAACCTCCAGGTGGTCTCCTGCGGCGATGCCGACGGCGACGGCGAGGCCGACCAGAGCGGCTGCGCCGAGCAGGTCTCCTGGGCGGAGAACACGCTGGCCTTCAAGGCGGCCAAGTCCTTCCAGATCGGTCGCGCCAAGTCCGGTACGGGCTACGGCGAGTACTTCCCGGGCCTGGTCGACGACGTGTGGACCTTCCAGGGCGCGCTGACCGACGAACAGGTCGAGAAGCTCGCCACCACCTGGTTCGACCTGCCGACCGAGGTACCGGGCGCCTGACGCCGCCCGCTCTTTCATCTCTTCCTTCACCGGCCCGCCCTGCTCAGGGCGGGCCGGACACCTCCCACGAGGATTGACGATCACTCATGTCTGGAACATCCAGATCGCGACTGCGCACAGCGGTCCGACGACGGGTGGCGCTGACCCTGTCCGCCGTCATGGTGGGCACGGTGCTGCAGACCGCGGCCGCTTCCGCGACCACCCCCGACACTCGGCATGACCTGCCCGGCCTGCCCGCGGCCGAGAAGCCCGTCAAGGGCGACGACACCCTGACGGCGGAGCCCCGCGCTCTCACCAAGGGGCCGAGGACGCCCCAGGGCAGGCCCAGGGCCTCCTGGCCCAAGGAGGGCGCGGCCCTGGTCGACGTGACCGGCCCGCGCACCGGCAGCCGCCTCGCGCGCTCCGCCGCCGGGGCCGCCCCCGCGTCCGTCACCGCCCGCGTCCTGGGCCGCGCCGCGGCCGAGCGCGCCGGGGTCAACGGCGTGCTGTTCACGCTCGACGCGGCCGACGGCAAGGGCCGTACGCCCGCCTCGGTCGGGGCGAAGCTGGACTACTCCTCCTTCGCCGAGGCGTACGGCGGCGGCTTCGGCTCGCGCCTCACCCTGGTCCGGCTCCCCGCCTGCGCCCTCGACAAGGGCGGCAGGGCGGACAAGGCCGGCACGGCCAAGTGCCGTACGGCGACCCCGGTCGAGACGGTCAACGACACCGAGCGGCGCACCCTGACCGCGTCGAAGGTGGCCCTGCGCTCGTCCGGCCCGACGCTGCTCGCGGCCGTCGCCGCGGCCGAGGAGACCGCCGGCAAGGGCGACTACACCGCCTCCCAGCTGTCCCCCTCGGCGACCTGGGACACCGACCTCAACACCGGTGACTTCACCTGGTCGTACGACATCCCCGTGCCGGACGTCCCGGGCGGGCTGACCCCCGACCTCGGGGTGTCGTACCACTCGGGCCGAATCGACGGGCAGACCGGCACCACCAACAACCAGTCCTCCTGGGTCGGTGACGGCTTCGACCTGTGGTCCGGCTTCATCGAGCGGCGCTACAAGCCCTGCCACGACGACGGTGTGAAGAACGCCGACGGCGACAAGCCGGGCGATCTGTGCTGGGGCTACGACAACGCGTTCGTCACCTTCAACGGCAAGGGCGGCGAACTCGTCCCCACCGGCGCGGACGACTTCCGGTTCAAGCAGGACGACGGCAGCCGCATCAAGCGCCTGCGCTCCACCGACCGGGGCAACGGCGACAACGACGGCGAGTACTGGCGTCTGACCGACCCCAACGGCGTGCGCTACTACTTCGGTTACCACCGGCTGCCCGGCTGGGCCGAGGGCAAGGCGACCACCGGCTCCACCTGGACGGTCCCGGTCTACGGCGACGACGCCGACGAGCCCTGCCACAAGGCGGCCTTCGCGGACTCCTGGTGCCAGCAGGCCTGGCGCTGGAACCTCGACTACGTCGAGGACCCGCACGGCAACGCGGTCGCCTACCACTACGACCAGGAGAAGAACTCCTACGGCCGCAACCTCAAGGCCAAGGACGACACCCGCTATGTGCGCGGCGGCTCCCTGGACCGGATCGAGTACGGCCTGAAGTCCTCCGACGTGTACGCCGCCAAGGCGCTCGCCCGGGTCGACTTCACCACCTCCGAGCGCTGTCTGCCGGACTCGAAGACCACCTGCGCCGACATCGGCAAGGACGCCTTCCACTGGTACGACACGCCCTGGGACCTCAACTGCGACGACGGCAAGGACTGCGACCAGGGGCGGCTGTCCCCGGTGTTCTTCACCCGCAAGCGGCTGACCGGCGTCACCACCGAGGTCCTCAAGGGCGACACCCTCACCAAGGTCGACTCCTGGACGCTGGGCCACCGCTGGGGCCAGGCCGACATCGACTACCAGCTGCTGCTGGACTCCATCCAGCACACCGGGCACACCGCGACCCCGGCGATCACCCTGCCGAAGACCACCTTCGGCTACACGCAGCTCGCCAACCGGCTCGACAGGACCGGTGACGGGTTCGCGCCGTTCATCAAGTCCCGGCTGTCCACCGTCGCCGACGAGTACGGCGGCCAGGTCGACATCAACTACTCCGCGCCCGCCTGCGCCTTCGACGCGCTGCCGACCCCGGAGAAGAACGCCACGCGCTGCTATCCGCAGTTCATCGGCGGCGACGCCGACGACGCTCCGGAGCGGCAGTGGTTCAACAAGTACGTCGTCACCTCCACGACCAAGACCGACCGCACCGGCGGCGCGCCGGACTCGGTGACCCAGTACGAGTACCTGGGCGGCGCGGCCTGGCACTTCGACACCGACGACGGCCTGACCAGGCAGAAGCACAAGACGTGGTCGCAGTGGCGCGGCTACGGCCAGGTCCGGGTCAAGTCCGGCGGCCAGGGCGGCGCCATGAAGTCCCAGCAGGACACGTACTTCCTGCGCGGCATGGACGGCGACCGGGAGAACACCTCGGGCGGCACCAAGGACGTGTCCGTCGCGCTCGGCGCCGGTGAGGGCGACCCCCTGACCGACCACGAGTCGGCGGCCGGCTTCGCCTACAGGACCGTCGTGTACTCGGGCGTCGGCGGAAAGGTCCTGTCGAAGACCGTCAGCCGGCCCTGGCACCACGAGACCGCCAAGAAGGTCCGCGACTGGGGCACCGTCACCGCCAACTACTCCGGCACCGCCCGGACCGGGTCCTGGACCTCGCTGGACGGCGGCGCCGGCTCCTCGTGGAAGACGACCGCGACGGAGACGGACCACGACCCCGCGACCGGCCGGGTCACCCAGGTCGACGACCTCGGCGACACCACCACCGCGAGCGACGACCGCTGCACCCGCACCACCTACGCCCCCGGCGACATCCGCACGCTCGTCGCGCGTGAGGAGACCGTCCTCGGCGCCTGCTCGCGCACCCCGGACCGGGCCAAGGACGTCGTCTCCGACGTCCGCACCGCCTACGACGGCGGCGAGTACGGCGCCGAGGCGACCAAGGGCGACGCCACCGCGTCCGCGACGCTCAAGAGCCACGACGGCACCACGGCCACCTACCTGGAGTCCAAGGCCGCCTTCGACTCCTACGGCCGACGGCTGAGCACCACGGACCTGACCGCCGACGTCAAGATCACCGGCACCGGCCAGCCCGTCCGCACGGCCCGCAAGGACGGCCGGACGACCACCACCGCCTACAGCCCCGCGACCGGCTTCCCGGCCAAGCTCACCGAGACGACCCCGCCCGCCACCGCGGGCGTCGCCGCCTCGGCGCAGAGCACGGTCACCGAGTTCGAGCCGCTGCGCGGCCGGCCGGCCGCCCAGGTCGACCCCAACGGCAAGCGCTCCGAGTTCGCGTACGACGCCCTCGGCCGCTCGCACAAGATCTGGCTGCCCGACCGGCGCACCGGCCAGACGCCCAACTACGAGTTCGGCTACTTCGTCGACGAGGGCAAGCCGGTCGCGATCCGCACCCAGACCCTCGACAACAACGGCGGCCAGCGCGCCTCGTACGTCCTCTACGACGGCTTCCTGCGCGAGCGCCAGACGCAGGACCCCGGCCCGAACGGCGGACGCCTCCTCTCGGACGTCTTCTACGACGAGCGGGGCCTCGCCGCGCGGTCGTTCGCGCCCTACTACAACGACCAGGAGGCCCCGAACCGCGGCCTGTTCAAGCCGGCCGACGCCCTCACCGTCGAGACCCAGACCTGGCACACCTACGACGGGCTCGGCCGCGAGACGGAGACCCGGGACGTCGCGGGCAACGGCGACGGCGGCGCGGTCCTCGGCATCACCCGCCGGATCTACGGCGGCGACCGCACCACGGTGATCCCGCCCGAGGGCGGCACCGCCACCACGGCGATCGCCAACGCCCGGGGCCAAGTCACCGAGCTGCGCCAGCACCACACCCG
Organism: Streptomyces sp. NPDC006458; assembly: GCF_040612135.1. Taxonomy (NCBI): domain Bacteria; kingdom Bacillati; phylum Actinomycetota; class Actinomycetes; order Kitasatosporales; family Streptomycetaceae; genus Streptomyces; species Streptomyces sp. NPDC006458. The sequence goes on from NZ_JBEXPR010000026.1 coordinate 11,706, forward strand.
CAGCGCCGAGGCCGCCTACGACACCACCACGTACGGCTACACCACCAGGGGACAGCTGGAGAAGGTCACCGACCCGGCCGGCAACACCTGGAAGTACGGCTACGACGCGCGCGGCCGCGAGACCCGCACGGAGGACCCCGACCGGGGCACCACCATCCGCACCTACGACGACCGCGGTCTGCTCACCACCACCAAGGACTCCCGCGGCACCGTCCTGGCCCACGTCTACGACGGCCTCGACCGCCAGATCGAGCTGCGGGACACCTCCGCCACCGGCGCCCTGCGCGCCAAGTGGACGTACGACACCGTCAGCGGCGCCAAGGGCCTGCTCGCCGAGGCCACGCGCTACGCCGCCGGCGCCGCGTACACCACCAAGGTCACCCAGTACGACCAGCTCTACCGCGCGGTGCGCTCCGCGGTCGTCCTGCCCGAGAAGGAGGGCGCCCTCGCCGGCACCTACCAGACCGGCACCGCGTACGCCCCCTCCGGACTGGTCAAGGGCGTGAGCTGGTCCGCGGCCGGCGCGCTGCCGGGCGGCGGCTACTCGTACACCTACGAGCCGGACACGCTGCGGCCGGTCTCGGTGCTCGGTGACGGCTTCACGGCCGACACCAGCTACTCCAGCACCGGCAAGCCGCTCCAGCACAAGATGAACGGCAACGCGACCGGCGCCAAGCCGGTGCAGGTCACCAACACCTACGAGTGGGGCACCCAGCGCCTCGCGACCTCGCGGGTGGACCGGCAGGACGTGGCGGGTGTCGACCGGTTCAACACCTACCGCTACGACGAGGCGGGCAACATCCTGTCCGTCTCGGACACCTCCCGCTCCGGCACCGACACCCAGTGCTTCCGCCTGGACCACCTCCAGCGCCTGACCGAGGCGTGGACGCAGGGCACCAGGACCTGCGCCGCCGCCCCGTCCGGCTCCGTGCTGGGCGGACCCGCGCCGTACTGGCAGTCCTACGGCTACGACAAGGCCGGCAACCGTCTCACCGAGACCCAGCACGACCTCACCGGCGACAGCGCCAAGGACACCGAGCGGGCCTACGCCTACCCGGCGCCCGGCAGCGCCCACCCGCACGGCCTGGACTCGGTCACCACCCGCCGCCCCGACGGCAGCACCGCGAAGGAGTCCTACGACCACGACGCGACCGGCAACACCACGGCCCGCGGCGGCCAGTCGCTGGAGTGGGACGCCGAGGGCCACCTGGCCAAGGTCACCGAGTCCGGCAAGGTCACCGAGTACCTCTACGGCGCCGACGGCAACCGGCTGATCGGCCGCAGCGGCTCGGAGACCACGCTGTACCTGGGCCACACCGAGCTCACCCTCGCCAAGGGTGCCGACAAGCCGAAGGCGACCCGCTACTTCCCGCTCGGCGGCGGCCACCAGGCCGTCAAGTCCGACGACGGCACGGTCACCTTCACGCTCGCCGACCACCAGGGCACCGGCCAGCTCGCGGTCGACGCCGCCACCCAGCGGCTCACCCAGCGCCGCACGCTGCCCTTCGGCGGCGCCCGCGGCACGGCGGCGGCCTGGCCCGGCGGCAAGGGCTTCGTCGGCGGCACCGACGACAGCGCCGACACCGGCCTGACCCACCTCGGCGCCCGTGAGTACGACCCCTCCACCGGGCGCTTCCTCAGCGTCGACCCGGTCCTGGACCTCACGGACCCGCAGCAGCTCAACGGCTACGCGTACGCCGAGAACTCGCCCGTCACCTTCAGCGACGCCAACGGCCAGTGGAAGTGGCTGGACGACCTCGTCGACGGCGGCAAGAGCGCCACGAAGGGCTTCTGGAACGGCGCGGTCGACGGCTACTACGACCTGGCCGAGAGCGTCTACACGGTCACCGACCGGTTCGGCTGGACCGAGGGCAACGCCCAGAAGATCAAGAACGACCGGGCGGGCCACGGCCTGGTCAGCCTCTACCAGACTGTCCGCGGACCGGACGAGGGCGGCGCCTGGTACAGGATCTCGTACTGGATCGGCAAGTTCCTGGTGCCGTTCATGCCGGGTGCCTCCGGCGCGGGCGGCAGCGCGAAGGTGGCGTCCAAGTCCGGCACCGTGGCGAAGGTCGTCAAGGGCGCGCTCGGGAGGCTGTTCTCGGGCGCGGCGAAGAAGGCGGAGCAGCCGAAGGCGGCGCCGCGGATCATTCCCCGGCCCGACGTCAGCACCCGCGGCATCGGCGGCAAGGGCCCGCCCGCCCTGGAGATCCAGAAGGCTCCCTCGGGCTGGACCCACGCGGGCCAGATGGAGAAGGCCTCGTCCCAGGTCGCGGACTACGCTCTCAAGAACTTCTCGAAGCGTAAGAAGGACAAGACCTATGTGGGCGGCTACAACGTCGAGACGGGCGACATCGCCCTCGCCCAGTCCGGCGGCTGCAAGCCCGGCGCCAGCTACTGCGCCGAGGGCAATGTCGTACGGGCCCTGGGCGGCGACCCCGCGAAGGTGCGGTTCACCATCGCCTACACGGTGAAGATCGAGGAAGGCGGCCACACCGTCGCCGTCATGAAGCCGGTCTGCACGGAATGCCAGCTGGACTATCCGTCGCCGTTCCAGTTCCAGTCGGGTGCCGTGCCGCAGGAAGGCGGCATCTGGGAGAAGCAGCACTACTGAGGGGAGTGAGTCATGAACGCCATGGAGCTGGAGCTCAGCCTGTACGACTGGTCCGCGCTGCCCTGCCGTAGGTGCGGCTCCGCGGATCACGTCCCCGGCGAACTGCTGCGGATGGCCCGCGCGCAGACCCGGGAGGAGGCCGAGCCGAGGGACATCGAGTCCCACGTGCTGCAGGAGAGCTGGGCGACCCCGACCGTCGTCCCCGTCGCCCGGGTGCTGATGGCCGCCCTCGCCGACCGGAGCATCTCGCCCGAGGCACGGAACCGGTTCCTGGACCTGCTCTGGTCGTTCGTCATCGTGGACGACGACGACCTCGCCGAGGCGTGCAAGGACGCGGTCCGGGCCGGAACCTGGTCGCTGTACCAGGAGATCCTGTCCGGCGAGTCCATGGGCAGCGCTCTCCTCGCCTACTGGCTCGTGAAGGAGGTGGAGACCGCTCCGGCACGGGTGGAGCGGCTCCTGCAGGTCGCGCGGCATCTGCTGCCGGAGGACCTGCACGACGAGGACTGACCGGCCGGCAGCGGCAGGCAACGGGCAGGACACCCGCCGACAAGGCGGTGTCCTGCCCGTTCGTGTCTCACCCGGCCGGGTGACCGACCAGCATCGTCGGCGCGCCAGCCACCCGCGTGAGGAACACCGTCGCCGCGTTCGGCCCCTGCGGCTTGACCTTCTTGCGCAGCTCCTCCGGCTCGACGGCCGAGCCGCGCTTCTTCACGGTGAGGCTGCCGACCGCGCGCTCCCGCAGCAGCGCCCTGAGCTTCTTGACGTTGAAGGGCAGCTGGTCGGTGATCTCGTAGGCGGTGGCGTACGGGGTGGGGCGCAGCGTGTCGGAGGTGACGTAGGCGATGGTCTCGTCGATGAGACCGCCGTCCAGTTGCCGGGCCGCCTCGGCGACCAGGTGCGCGCGGATGACGGCGCCGTCGGGCTCGTAGAGGTAGCGGCCGAGAGGGCGGACCGGGGGGTTGGGCAGGCCGGTGCCGAGGAGGGTGCGCGGGCCGGGGAGCAGGGTCGCGCGCACGGCGCCCGGCTCCGTGCCGAACCACAGCACGGCCTCCTTCACGTCGCCGCCGTCCGAGATCCACTCGGCCTCGGCCTCGGCGGGGATCGCCTCGTGCGGCACGCCCGGGGCGATCTTCAGCGCCGCGTGCCGTGCCGTGGCCGCCGCCCCCACGGCCCAGGACAGCGGCGGTGAGTAGGACTCCGGGTCGAAGATGCGCCCGCCCGCCGACCGGCCGCCACCCCTCACCGACGCGCCGCGCGCGGCCCCTCCCGGTCTGCCGCCGCGCCGGGCGGGGTCCACGAACACGGCGTCGTACCCGGAGGTGTCGATCTCCGTGACGTCGGCCTCGCGCACCTCGATCAGGTCCGCGAGCCCGAGCGCCTCGGCGTTGGCGAGGGTCACCCGCGCGGTGAGCGGGTCGTGGTCGACCGCGAGGACGCGGATGCCCGCGCGGGCCAGCGCGATGGCGTCCCCGCCGATCCCGCAGCACAGGTCGGCGACGGAGGTGACGCCGAGCTCCTCGAACCGCCGCGCGCGATACGCGGCCACGCTCGCCCGGGTCGACTGCTCGACGCCGTTGGGCGTGAAGAACATCCGCGCGGCGTCCTCCGCCGCGAACTTCGCCGCCGCCCGTTGGCGCAGCCGCGCCTGCCCCAGCGCGGCGGAGACCAGCTCCGCCGGGTGCTCACGGCGCAGCCGCGTGGCCACGGCCAGCTCCTGCGCGGGATCGGTGTCGCGCACCTCGTCGAGGAGGGCACGGCCTTCGGGCGTCAGCAGGGCGTCGAGCTCGTTCACCGGCTCATTGTGGGCCAGTCGGAGGACGGTGCGCCCGCGGTGGCGGTGTCGGCGGGGGCCGGGGGTGGGGTGCTGCGAGGATCCGGCTACATGCGAGCAGTAGGACAAAATGACAAAAATACTTCCTTTGGTGTCGGTGTCGGTGTCGGTGTCGGTGTCGGTGGGGCTGGGGCTGGGGCTGGTGGGGGTGGGGCTGGTGGGGCCGGGGGCCCGTCCGGTCGCCGGGGGCGTTCGCCGGGACGGAGGCGGGGGCGTCGCGTGCCGCGCGTCCGTGCCGCGCTCGCCGTGCTCGCAGCCTCCGCCCTAGCCGCCGGGTGCGCCGGGGGCGCCCGTCCCGAGGTCCTTACGGCCCGCCCCGCGCCCGGGCAGCAGCCGCACCTGAAGGCGCCCCACGCCCGCGCCCTGGACTCCTACGCCGACCGGCTGCGGGCCGACTACACCGCCCGCGCGGCCGCCGCCAGACGCTGGGGGCTGGCCGAGACGCCGCTCCGGCCCCCGCCCCCGCCCGCGAGGAAGCCGGCCATCGGCACCCGCGAGGGCTTCGAGGTCGACGGCCACGAGGAACTGGGCCTGCCGCCGGTCTTCACCACGGTCCCCACCAAGGAGAAGGTCGTCTTCCTCACCATCGACGACGGCGCCGAGAAGGACCCGGCGTTCCTGCGGATGATGAGCGAGCTGAAGATCCCGTACACCGCCTTCCTCAGCGACTACCTGGTCAAGGAGGACTACGGGTACTTCGGGCGGATGCAGGACCGGGGAGTGACCCTCAACAACCACACCCTCCACCACCCGTTCATGCCCGCCCTGTCCTACGAACGCCAGAAGCGCGAGATCTGCGGCATGCAGGACGTCATCGAGAAGCGCTACGGCAAGCGCCCCGTCGTCTTCCGGCCGCCCTTCGGCGGCTACGACCGCGACACGCTGCGCGCCGCGAAGGCCTGCGGCGTGAAGTACGCCCCGCTCTGGAACCAGGAGGTCTTCGTCGACCGCTGGGAGTACCGCGAGTGGGACCGCGGCCTGCACCCCGGTGACATCGTCCTCAGCCACTTCCGCGGCAAGGCCCAGTGGAAGGGCAGCATGCCCGACATGATCCGCCGGTTCCTGCGCAAGGTGACCGACGAGGGGTACGCGGTCGCACGGCTGGAGGACTACCTGTGAGGGTGCGGGACCTGATCGCGGCCACGCTCGCCCTGACCGTCCCGCTCACCGGCTGCGCCCGCTCCGTCGACCCGGTGGAACGGCTGGGCGGGAAGGCGGCCGAGCGGGTCCGCGCCACCGGCGCCACGCAGGCCTCCGCGCCCCCGCACGCCACCGGCGGCGACTCGCGCGCGCCGCAGCCGCCGTACCGCCGCTGGGGCCTCACCGCGCCCCTTCCCGCCGCCCCGGACCCCGCGCGCCGGCCGCGTCCGGCCGCGCCCGGCGCGCTGCCGCCCGTCGTCGACCGGGTGCCCACCCGCGACCGGGTCGTCTTCCTGACCTACGACGACGGGGCGGAGCGCGACCCCCTGTTCGTCGACCTGGTCCGCGAACTGCGGCTCCCGGTGAGCCTGTTCCTCACCGACAGCGTCGTGGGACCGGGCTACGCGCACTTCGCGCGGCTGCGCGCGGTCGGGGCGGGCGTGCAGAACCACACGCTCGACCACACGTATCTGCGCGGACTGCCGTACGCCGGACAGCGCGCGGCGATCTGCGGTCAGCAGGACAAGCTCCGGGCCCGCTTCGGTCTGCGCCCGCGCCTCTTCCGGCCGCCGCACGGCGCCTACGACACCACCACGCTGCGGGCCGCCGCCGACTGCGGCATCGCGGCGGTCGTCCGCTGGAGCGCGACCGTCACCGATACCCGGGCTCCTCTACGGCTCGCGCCCGGCATGATCGTCTCGCTGCCCTCCCGCGACCCCACCGACCCGCCCCTGCGCGACCGTACGGCCGCCGTGCTGCGGGAGATCCAGCGGCGGGGACTGACGGTGGGCAGGCTGGAGAACTACCTGTAGGAAGGTCGGACACGGGCGCCGCGCCGGACGTCAATTGGCACTCCGCTTGACCGAGTGCTAACCCCGGTCATAGTCTCGGGTCTGGCACTCCCCACTGGAGAGTGCCAAACACGCGACGGGCAGGTCCGGCACCCGCGACGACGGATCCACCTGGTCGCCACCTCAGACAGTTAACCCCGTGAGATCTCCGAAGGGGGAGGTCGGATCGTGACGACCACCAGCTCCAAGGTTGCCATCAAGCCGCTCGAGGACCGCATCGTGGTCCAGCCGCTCGACGCCGAGCAGACCACGGCCTCCGGCCTGGTCATCCCGGACACCGCGAAGGAGAAGCCCCAGGAGGGCGTCGTCCTCGCCGTGGGCCCGGGCCGCTTCGAGGACGGCAACCGTCTGCCGCTCGACGTCCAGGTCGGCGACGTGGTCCTCTACAGCAAGTACGGCGGCACCGAGGTGAAGTACAACAACGAGGAGTACCTCGTTCTCTCGGCTCGCGACGTTCTCGCGATCATCGAGAAGTAAGCACCTCGCTGCACCCGAAACACCCTGCTGTTTGCTTGTTCTGCGCCCCTGGCCCCCGCGACCCATAGAAGCCGGGCGCCCGGGGCGCAGTTTCTTTACCCCAGACTTTCCGAGAGGGCTACCGCTGCCATGGCGAAGATCCTGAAGTTCGACGAGGACGCCCGTCGCGCCCTTGAGCGTGGCGTCAACAAGCTTGCGGACACGGTCAAGGTGACGATCGGCCCCAGGGGCCGCAACGTCGTGATCGACAAGAAGTTCGGCGCCCCCACCATCACCAACGACGGTGTGACCATCGCCCGCGAGGTCGAGGTCGAGGACCCGTTCGAGAACCTCGGCGCCCAGCTGGTGAAGGAGGTGGCGACCAAGACCAACGACATCGCGGGTGACGGTACGACCACCGCCACCGTGCTGGCCCAGGCGCTCGTCCGCGAGGGCCTGAAGAACGTCGCCGCCGGCGCCTCTCCGGCCGCCCTGAAGAAGGGCATCGACGCGGCCGTCGCCGCGGTCTCCGAGGATCTGCTCGCGACCGCCCGGCCGATCGAGGAGAAGTCCGACATCGCCGCCGTCGCCGCGCTGTCCGCCCAGGACCAGCAGGTCGGCGAGCTCATCGCCGAGGCGATGGACAAGGTCGGCAAGGACGGTGTCATCACCGTCGAGGAGTCCAACACTTTCGGTCTGGAGCTGGACTTCACCGAGGGCATGGCCTTCGACAAGGGCTACCTGTCGCCGTACTTCGTGACGGACCAGGAGCGCATGGAGGCCGTCCTGGAGGACCCCTACATCCTCATCAACCAGGGCAAGATCTCCTCGATCCAGGACCTGCTGCCGCTGCTGGAGAAGGTCATCCAGTCCGGTGGCTCCAAGCCGCTGCTGATCATCGCCGAGGACGTCGAGGGCGAGGCCCTGTCCACCCTCGTCGTGAACAAGATCCGCGGCACCTTCAACGCGGTCGCGGTCAAGGCCCCCGGCTTCGGTGACCGCCGCAAGGCGATGCTCCAGGACATGGCGGTCCTCACGGGCGCCACGGTCATCTCCGAGGAGGTCGGTCTCAAGCTCGACCAGGCCGGTCTGGACGTGCTGGGCAGCGCCCGCCGCGTGACCGTCACCAAGGACGACACCACCCTGGTCGACGGTGGCGGCAACTCCGAGGACGTCGTCGGCCGCGTCAACCAGATCAAGGCCGAGATCGAGAACACCGACTCCGACTGGGACCGCGAGAAGCTCCAGGAGCGCCTCGCGAAGCTGGCCGGCGGCGTGTGCGTGATCAAGGTCGGCGCCGCCACCGAGGTGGAGCTGAAGGAGAAGAAGCACCGTCTGGAGGACGCCATCTCCGCGACCCGCGCCGCGGTCGAGGAGGGCATCGTCTCCGGTGGTGGCTCCGCGCTCGTCCACGCCGTGAAGGTCCTGGAGGGCAACCTCGGCAAGACCGGCGACGAGGCCACCGGTGTCTCCGTCGTCCGCCGCGCCGCCGTCGAGCCGCTGCGCTGGATCGCCGAGAACGCCGGCCTGGAGGGCTACGTCATCGTCTCCAAGGTCGCCGACCTGGAGAAGGGCAACGGCTACAACGCCGCCACCGGCGAGTACGGCGACCTGGTCAAGCAGGGCGTCATCGACCCGGTCAAGGTCACCCGCTCCGCCCTGGAGAACGCCGCCTCCATCGCCTCCCTGCTTCTGACGACCGAGACCCTGGTCGTCGAGAAGAAGGAAGAGGAGCCGGCCGACGCAGGCCACGGCCACGGCCACTCGCACTGACCCACCACGCACCACCAGAAGGCCCGGCACCCGGTTGGGGGCGCCGGGCCTTCCGGCTGCTCGGGTCCCGCCGTCAGCCGTCGTGCCCTTTCCTCGTCCGCGAGCCGCGCGGCCGGGGTGGCCTGAGCGAGCCGTTCGGGCAGGGCTTCCGCGAACCTCAGGCCGCGTACGGCGCGGGCCTCCACCTCTGGCAGCGTCAGGCCTTCTCCCGAGGGATATGGGGCCGTGGAGCATCACCTTCGTGCGATGTTCACGGATGTGCGAGTGTCAGCGTCGTTCCCGGCGTGAGCGTCTTGGCCGACTCCCCCCTCAAGGTGACCTTGCCGGAATGAACCGTGTCCAACTGTTCCACGTCTCTGCCATACCACTCGATCTTTTCCAAGGTGAGAGGCGCATGAGCGTCGCCGTTCTCTTCTTGCGGTGGCATGCCAAGGAATTGCATCCCCAGGACGGCCGTCCCTTCGATGCATCGCACAACGCACACCGCCGTTAGTTCTGTCGGCGCGGGAAGGACTTCCAGAACGCTTAGCGCTGCCTTCTCAGGCACGTTTGTGGGCCTCCTCGACGAATTTCGCGATCTGTTCGGGTGAAAGTTTCGGGATGTCGTACTCGAGTAGAGGATCGATGTCCTCGTTTCTGACTCTCCTCGGCACGTTGACTCCCATTTCCGCGAGGATATCTCGCGCAACGGCCGAAGGAACCTGCAGGGAGGCACGGGACGAGAGGTCGGCCGGGCTCAGTTCGACCGGCCATTCGGCCTCGCGCGCGATGTACCCCTCGTGCACGGGGACCCCCTGTAGCGCGCGGCGTGGATAGATCTCTACGACGGCCTCTCCGAACCTCTCGGCCTGTGTCGCGAACACGGTTGCCACGCCGGGGTCGGAGGACGTGGGCGTGATGCCGTACCGCTGTACGCCAGGGCTTCCTTCGAAACCGAGGGTGGTTCCTCGGAAAAGGTGTTCTGGGCACCCTGACAAGCCGAGAGGATCGCTCCACGTGTGCGGATTGAGGACGTACGCGGTGGGATTCGGTCCGGGAGTGAGACCGAGGGGGTCGGTAGTGAGGTAGCGGGCGGTCTCGGGGTCGTAGTGGCGGAAGAAGTTGTAGTGCAGGCCTGTTTCGGGGTCGTGGTACTGCCCCGGGAAGCGCAGGGGTGTGTAGGCCGTGCTGTTCGCGGGCCAGGCGGTGGTGCCCCAGACCGTGCTGCGGGCGCGCCATGCGATCTCGCCCTGCTCGTCCACGAGCTCGCCGGGGGTGCCGACGAGATCGGTCACGATGGCGAAGAACCGGGAGTCGACATCTTCCTGGGATGTGTCCGACGTGAGACGTTCGGTCTGGGCCACGGGGTGCTGGCCCTGGTGGTCCCAGGTGAGCGTAACCTGGTGCGGCAGCTCCGGTGACGTGGTGGTCTGTTCGCACAGGACCGAGCCGTCCCAGGTGAACTCGACGCGTTCGACGACCGTTTCGCCGCCGACGGCAAGGCGCAGTTTCGCCGTACGACGGCCCAGCGGGTCATAGGTGTAGCGCCAGCGGGTGCCGTCCGGTGTGGTCACCTGGGTCAGGCGGTCCTCGGCGTCCCACTCGTAGTGCCAGGTGTCCGGCTTGCGGGACAGTCGACTCTTCTGGCGCAGGACGACACGGCCGAGGGCGTCGTGTTCGTAGCGGACCTCACCTGCACGCCGGATGCGGGTGCCCTCGTACGCGCGTGTGCCGGCCGCCTCTCGACCATGGGACGCGGGCCACGACGCGGACACCTGGTTGCCTGCCGTGTCGTACGCGTACGTCTCCGACCAGGTCTCCGCGCGCACCGCCGTGACCCTGCCCACCGCGTCCAGGTCGATGGTGCGGCTCCCGGCCAGCTGGTCATCGATGCGAACGGGGTTGCCGTCGGCGCGGTAGGTGTAGGCGCGACGCTGGATCGGGCGCCCGTCCTGGGCCGTCACCGACTGGACGGTTCTGCGGCCGAGGGCGTCGTAGGTGTGCTCCAACGTGAGCGTCTCGCCGACTCGCCGTACGAGTTCGCGGCCCGCTGAGTCATAGGTGAAATCGACGGCACGTCCAGAGGCGACCATCCTCGTGCGCCGGCCGGCACTGTCGTACGACCAGTCCGTCGTCGCTCCGGTCGGTGTCGTCCGACTGACCAGCTGTCCCAAGTCGTCGTATCTGTAGGTCACTTCGCGGCCGTCGACTGTCTCCGACAACACCCTGCCGTGGCGGTCTCGCAGCATGGCCAGTGTGCTGACCCCTGGACCGCCCGCCTCGGCAAGTCGGCCCATCGGGTCGTATGTGTACGCCGTCACCTGGCCCGCCGCGTCTTTGCGTACGACCTGCCCCAGGGTGTTGCGCTCGAACGCAACCACTTGACCGATCGCGTTCGTGCGAGATGTCAGGCGACCCGCCTGGTCGTGCGTATAGGCGAGCGTCCGGCCGTCGAAGTCGTCCTCCGAGCTCAGTCGTCCCGCCGGGTCGTAGGTGTAGTCCCAGTTCAGGCCCTGCGGATTGCGGACCTGCACGAGGTGGAGTTCGGTGTCGTAGGAGAACTCGTAGCGCACTCCGTCCGGGCCGGTGCGTGCCGACAAGAGGTCGAAGTACGTGTACTCGAAGCGCGAGACGCCGCCGTACGCATCGGTGTGGTGGGTGCAGTTGCCCTCGGCGTCGTAGCGCCAGGTCTCCTCCGACCCGTCGGCGGCGATGCGGCGTACCGGCTTGCCCTCGACATTCCACTCCAAGCGGGTCTGGGCTCCCGACGCGTCGGTCAGGACGATGGGGCGCCCGAACGCGTCCCGCTCGCACGTTGTTGTCGCACCCAGAGTGTCCGTCACGTCGAGAGGGAGGCCCGCTCCGTCGCTACGGATCAGGGTGGCGCTGCCCGAGGAGTCGCTGATGCGCTTGAGGCTGCCGTTCCTGTTGTAGGCGAAGCGCGTAGTGCGCCCCGCCGGGTCGGTGACAGCCACCGTGTTGCCCGACGCGTCGTATTCCTGGACCCATTGCGAGCCGGCTGCGTCCACCATCAGCGTGGGCAGGCCCACCTCGTTGTACCCGAGGTGGAGTTCGCTGCCGTCCGACCGCAGGACGTGCGTGACGTGGCCGTTCTCGTCGTACGTGTGGCCCGTGATGTTTCCCAAGGGGTCCGTGACCGAGACGAGTTGCCTGTCCTCGTCCCACTCCTGCTGTGTGACGTTGCCGAGCGGGTCGGTCTCGCGGATGAGGCGGAGGGCCTCATTGTGCTCGTAGATACGAGTGTGCCCGAGGGAGTCGGTGACGAGGGTCGTGCGTGTGGCGTCGTCGTAGGTGAAGGTGGAGGCCAGCGCGTCGCCGGTGCCGCCGGTGGCCACGACGCGGCCCTGCCCGTCGTAGGAGTACCAGTACGTGGTGTCGTTGCGGTCGGTCCAGGACGTGATGCGTCCGTCGGCATCGTAGGTGTAGCGCAGCGGCAGGCCAGAGGAGTTGGTCTCCTCGGTGAGGCGGCCCGTCTCGTCGTAGCCGAAGGTGAGCAGGGTGGTGCCCCGCCCTTCCGGCGCGGTGGGGTCGAGGAGGCGCAGACCCGTGATGCGCGAGAGGGAAGGATGGTGGTCCAGGGCAATCCTGTAGCCGCCGGAGTGCTCGACCGCGGCGGGGACGTCACCCTCGGCATAGACGACGGTGACGCGGTTGCCGTTACGGTCCTGAATCTGCTGGAGGGGCAGGTCCACCGCTGTGTCGTCGGCTGCCGCGACCGGGCTGTGGAAGACATGGATCAGGCCCGTGTCGGGGTCGGTGATGCGTATCGCGCCGTCGGTGTCGTGGTCCCAGGACAGGGTCAGGCGGGAGCCTGCGGTCTCCGGGCGGACCGGCTCGTTGGTCTCCGGATCAGGCACGGGGAAACACAGGCGAGCACCGTCGGCTGCCGCGTAGACGAAGCCGTCATCGTCGGCCTGAACACGCTGGTCGAGCGTAGAGGCCCAGGACGGGCCGAACCAGCCGCCCCAGCGATACGAGGAAACATGGGTGCGTTCCAGCACCAACGGCAGCACACCGGGGAGTTGGACGTCCGTACGGGGCAGAGCCATGTCCCCCGTGGCCACGTCGATCGGATCCGCCACGAATTTCTTGATCATGTTGCGGACCGAGGCGGGCAGTTTGTCGAAGCCGGGGTTCAGCCTCAGTCGCTCGAAGGTGGCGCAGTTCAGCTTGAGGCCCCGGCTCAGCCTGGCCAGGTCGGCCGGCTTGAGGGCCTTCAACCCCTTGCCCAACGCCTTACCCAGGACGCCGAAGCCAATACCCAGCAAAGCGCCCTCGGCGAGAATGCCGGCCAGTTTGTCCGGGTCCTTGAACGCGGCCGGGTCCTTCAGCAGTGTGTCGAAGGCGGCAAACTCCGCGCCCGTCTTGGCCATCCTTGCCGCCGCGGCGACTCCGCGGATCTCCTTCAGGGCCTTGAGTGCCCGCTCGACCGCCCGGATGGTCTCCATCACCGTGCGGATCGCGGAGGCCAGTACGGTGCCTTCCTTCTCGATCCGGGCCACCAGCGCTACCACCTTGACCGCACGGGAGCCGGCCATCAGAGATGAGACGACCGCAGAGGCGCCGCCGGTCAGCACCGACAGCGCCAGGCCCGCGATCTCGAACTCGGCTATCTCTGCGAGGAGTACACCGATCTCGGCGAGCAACTCGTGTGCCTGGTCCGCGAATTCGTCCAACGCCTTCGCGCCCTCACGCAGCGCGTCCGCCATCTCGGTGGCCTGCGTGCGGGCCGCCTTGGAGCGCTTGTGGAACGCCTTGGCCGCCTTGCCCTCCCACTCCACGTCCGCCATCGCCTTGCGCGCGGCCTCGGCCGCGTCGTCCAGGCCGGCTGCCAGATGGCGCCACTTCTTGGCGATCTCCCGGATGCCGTCCGGGTCGACTGCCGGGTCGCTGATCCCCAGAAACTCCAGACCGCTGGTGAGGGTGTCGCCGAACATGTGATTGAACTTGTTCACGTAGTGCAGGGGGTTGAGATCGACCACGGGCTCAGCCCTTCTTCGCTCGGGCCGCGGCCGCCAGCAGGACGTCGAGCAGGTCGAAGGCGTCAGATATCTCGCCGATCAGCTTCGCCTCCGCCTTCCATTCCTCGTCCAGTTCCTTGGCGAGCTTGGCGAGGGTGGTCATGCCCTCCTCGATCTCGCTCTTCGCTCCGAGAAGGGAGCCGAGGGCGCCGAGCGCGTCCAGGTCGTGCGACGCGGCCTTGAACTCCTGCAACGGCTTCGCCGTGTGCTGTCCCACCGCGCGCAGTCCCGATGCCGCCGTATGCATGGACGCCGCTTCCTTGCCCAGGTCGGCCACGTCACCCCACCCCCGTACTTCACTCTGTGCACATGCCAACCTGACGACCCTAGGTGAGGCGCTCCCGGAGCAGGCAATGCGCGATCCAAGGAGAGGTAAAGCGCGCACGATGGGCCGCATCTCGGAACCCCCAGGACAGCCCGCCATTTGATTCAGTGGTTGATGGACCGGATCTTCTGGACATTCATCTCCTGCGTGGCCTCGAAGCCTCCCACTCGGTCGCCGGTCCACCACCTCACCGTCCGTCCAGCGTCGGCGTCGCGCGCGGGTCCTTCATGGGCAGCAGCAGCCACAGCCCGTGCGGGGTGTCGGCCGGGCGCCGGGCCGACCGCTGGAGAGCGACCAGCAACTCCCGGCCCCCCGCCTCCCAGTACTGGGCGAGGAGACCGGCCTCGTGGACGAGTAGAACGAAGCGCGGGCCGGAAGTCTCGGCGAGGTCCACCACCCGCTGCCGGACCCGCTCGGCCGCCAGCCGCGTGTTGTGCGCGTAGCGCAACGCCTCGGCGAGCTGGCGGACCAGACCCAGTCGCGGGGCGGGGGTGAGCTGACCGCCATAGGCGTCGAGGTAGGCGTCCAGCCGGAGATCAGACCCGCGATGCCGGAAGAGGATCGCGGGGCCGCCCTGGTGCTCGCGGATCTGCACCGCCTGCACGATGCCGCGATGATTGAGCCCCTGCAGCACCTGGTACTCGCGGCGGTGCGCTGGAACTCGTCCAGCTGACTCACCAGGCCCGGGTCGTGCAGGAGGACGGCGGGCTTGATGAAGGGAACCTGCCGGGGGTCCATCCCGAGCGTCCAGGCCCCTTCAGCTCCTCGGCCTTGAGATCGGTCAGGTGGAGGGGATTGCGCAGCGTGCGCACACAGTCGCCGTGGAACTGCCAGGTGTCACGGTGGTTCACGACCCGGCCGGGGTGCCCCTTCAGTTCCAGCAGATAGAGCCCGCCGGGCACGGCGATCAGTACGTCGCACTCGTTGATCCGGCCGGACCCGCCGGTGAACTGGAACGTCGCCCACGCCCGGAACGGCTTGGTCCTCGGCAGCCCCCGGAGATGGTCCAGCCTCTCCTGCTCCCACCGGAACCCGGATCGCCGGGGCTGGAACCAACGCTCCCGGGGGGTGGGGGCTGTCGGCTTGGGAGCAGCGGACACCAGGCACCTGCGGAAACGGCAGCAGCAGATAGAGGAGAGGAGACCCATGGTCGAGCTTCGTGGATCTCCTCTTCCGACCGGGCCGAAATCCTAGTCGCACCCTGTGACAGTCGGGCGGCGGGCCGTAGAGGGGCACCGGGCCTGGACGTGCGCCGCCTCGGACACGGCAGAGAGCAGAAGCCCCCATCCGCCGGGCGGATTCCAGGGGGCTTCTCCTTCATGGGCGTACCCGCTACCGCGCCTACTGCTCCAGCGCGTCCAGCACGCCCAGCTGGGACATCAGGCCCAGGCGGTCGTACTCCCACCAGCCCTCGGCGATCCTGCCGTCGCCGCCGCAGCGGAAGACGGTCGTGCCGGTCATGGTGCACTCCTTGCCAGTGGCCGGGATACCGAGGAAGTCGGCCTTGTTGGTGCCCTTCCAGAACCAGCGCACACAGACCCGGTCGCCCTCGCAGACCAGGTCCTCCACGGTGAACGCGAAGTCGAACGCCCCGCGCCACATCAGCATCTCGCGCCGGATGTTCTCCAGCCCGAGGACGTCCTGCTCATTGGACGGGTCGTGGTCGTGGTAGTGCTCCGCGATCAGGTCGTTGAGCGGCGGGAGCTCGCCCGGCGTGCCCATCGTCTCCAGCAGCCGCCGCACCTGGGAGGCGTACAGCTGCTCGTCCCGTACGACGTCCAGGTCCGTGAACGTAGGCATCTCGTCGCAGAGCGCGACCATGTCCCGGAAGATCCTGTCGGTCTCGGGAAGGTTCGAGTTACGCATCGCCTCCTCGTACGAGGGGAACTCCACGATCTCGATGTAGTGCGACGCGTCGGACCGGTCCTTGCCGATCACGTTGTGCGTCGCCGTCCGCTTGCCTTTGGTCTGTTCGACCCAGGTGTCCATCAGCCGGTTCATCTCGTCGAACCGGCTGGTCTTGCAGTCGATGATCTGTACGAACGTCATGGCGCCGCCTCCGACCCCCCCCGTGGGGTCCGTCCGGACAGCTCCATTGTTCCACCGCCCCGCCCCGGCGTCCCCCGACCGGCCTACCGCGGCCCGTACTTCCGCCCGGTCCTGGACGTGACCCCGCCCAGCAGCCCCCGGGGGACCACCTTGACCACGCCCATCAGCGCCTTGTAGCGCGGGTCCGGGATCGACACGGCTTTGCCGCGGGCCAGGTCGGCCAGGGCCGTCGCGACCAGCTTGTCGGCGTCGAGCCACATCCAGCCGGGGATGTTGTCGGTGCCCATGCCGGCCCGCTCGTGGAACTCCGTGCGCACGAACCCCGGGCACAGCGCCATCAACCGCACCCCGCTGCCCGCCAGATCTCGCGCCACGCCCTGCGTGAACTGCACGACCCACGCCTTCGACGCTCCGTAGGTGCCCCGCGGCACGAACGCCGCGACCGAGGCCACGTTCACGACCCCGCCCCGCCCACGCTCCCGCATCGCCTCCGTCGCCGCCGACGTCAGCCGGAGCACCGCCTCGCAGTGCACCTTCAGCATCCGCAGCTCGTCCTCGACGGACACCTCCAGAAAACGGCCCTTGTTGCCGAACCCCGCGTTGTTGACCAGCAGGTCGACGGGGTTGCGCCGGTCCGCCAGCCGGGCCGCCACGGCATCGATCCCGGCGTCCGTCGCCAGATCGGCCACCAGCACCTCCGCCTCGATGCCGTGCCGGTCGTGCAGCTCGGTCGCCTGCTCCGCCAGCCGCCCCGCGTCCCGTGCCACCAGCACGAGGTTCTGCCCGTCCGCGGCCAGCCGCCGCGCGAACGCGCCGCCGATGCCCGCCGTCGATCCCGTAATGAGAGCCGTTGTCATGGCGCAAGGTTAGTGACCCCAAGGCGCCGGATCCGGCCCCGGAGGTGGGGGATTCGGGTTCCGCGGGTGAGGGAATCGCGTGACCGGCGATCAGCTTCCTTGCGCCGCCACGTACTTGCGGGCCGACGCCAGCAGCTCGGGGTGCAGCGCCTCGCCCGCCGCGAGGATCGCGGGCAGCAGCGTCCGCCGGGTCGTCTCGGCCTGGAAGGCGAGCGCCACCGTCACCTCGTGGTCGGGGCGGTGCACTATCTCGATCCGGTCCCCGGTGCGGATCTCGCCCGGCTCGATCACCCGCAGGTACGCCCCCGGCGCCGCGCGCTGCGTGAAGCGCCTCACCCAGCGGTCCTCGCCGAGGTGGGCCTGGAAGGTCCGGCAGGGGATGCGGCCGCAGGTGACTTCGAGGACGAGGTCGGGGCCGACCCGCCAGCGTTCGCCGATGAGGGCGCCGGAGACGTCCAGGCCGATCGTGGTGAGGTTCTCACCGAAGCAGCCGTTCGGCAGCTCGCGCCCCAGCTCCGTCTCCCAGGCGTCGAGGTCCTCCCGCGCCACGGCGTAGACGGCCTGGTCGTCGCCGCCGTGGTGCCGGGTGTCGCACACCGCGTCCCCGGCCAGCCCGCTCCTCCCGACCCCCTTGGGCCCGGGCGCCGTGACCCGCACCGGACCTTCCACGGGCCGCTTGTCGATGCCGGTCAGCCCATCCGGCTGGTCGGTGTAGGGCACGCGCGTCGCACGGCCCAGGTTCAGGGACAGAAGCTTCATGACCGCACGGTAGGCCGCCGAGGGCCAAAGCGTCGACGCATTATTCGCCTCCGCACCCAAGCAAGACTTATGCTCAAGGAGTGATCGAGGCCCGACATCTCCGAGTGCTGCGCGCCGTCGCCGCCACCGGCTCCTTCTCCGCGGCGGGGCGCGAGCTGGGCTGCACCCAGCCCGCCGTGAGTCAGCAGATGAAGGCCCTGGAGACGTCCGTCGGCACCCCGCTGCTGGTGCGCGGCGGCCGGGAGATGCGACTGACCCAGGCCGGCGAGGCCCTGGTCCGGCACGCCGCCGGCATCCTCGCGGGGCTGACCGCCGCGGAGGAGGAGGTCGCCGCCATCGCCGGGCTGCGGGCGGGCCGGGTCCGGCTGGTCTCCTTCCCCAGCGGCAGCTCCACCCTCGTCCCCACCGCCCTCGCCGCCCTGCGCGCGGCCCACCCCGGCACCCGGGTCTCCCTGGTGGAGGCCGAGCCGCCGCGGTCCGTGGAGATGCTCCGCGAGGGCGACTGCGACGTCGCGCTCGCGTTCCGCTACGCGGGGGGCGCGGGCGCGCAGGAGACGGAGTGGGACGACCTCGTCGTACGGCCGCTGCTGACGGACCGCCTCGTGGCGCTCGTGCCCGAACGCCACCGCCTGGCCCGCGCCGGGTCCGTCGCCATCGGCGAACTCGCCGAGGAGCCCTGGATCGCGGGCTGCCCGCGCTGCCGCGGCCAGCTCGTCGAGGTCTGCGAGGGCGCGGGCTTCACGCCCCGCATCGACTTCGCCACCGACGACTACCCGGCGGTGGTGGGCCTGGTCGGCGCCGGGCTCGGCGTCGCCGTACTGCCCCAGCTCGCCATCGAGTCCGTACGGCCCCGGGGCGCACGCGCGGTGACCCTGGAACCCGCGGTACGCCGGGAGATCGTCGCCCTCACCCTGCCCGACCTGGCCCAGGTCCCGGCCGTGACGGCGACCCTGGACCAACTGGCCCGGGCGACCCGACGCTAGGGCCTGCCGTCCGGGGCGGTGACCTCATGTCTGCCGGGTGCGGGCCGCGTGTGGCTGCTCGCGCAGTTCCCCGCGCCCCCCTGAGGCGCCCGCCGTGCGCGCCCCTCAAGGGGCGCGAGCAACCCACGATCATCCGCACCCCGAACCGATCGGCCACCACCCCGAACAGATCCGGCTCTCAGCCGTGCCCGAACCAGGCAGGGCCCAGCCCAGCCCGAACCAGGCAGGGCCCAGCCCAGCCCGAACCAGGCAGGGCCCAGCCCAGCCCGAACCAGGCAGGGCCCGGCCGAGCCCGAACCGATAGGGCGGCCCAGTCAGGCCGAACCGGCAGGGCCCGGCCAGGCCGAACCGCAGAGCTCAAGGCACCACAAAGCCCGGGCGCGCGCAGCCGCGAGCCCTCACTCGTCCGCCCCCGGATATACGAAGAAACGTTCCTTCAGGTGTTCGAACCGGCGTCGCCGCCGGACGTCGAAGCCGTCACCAGGCGATGACGCGCCCGGCCCATGAGCTCCTCGCGCTCGTCCTCGGTCAACCCGCCCCACACGCCGTACGGCTCGCGCACCGCCAGCGCGTGTGCCGCGCACTGTGCGCGGACCGGGCACCTCATGCAGACCTCCTTGGCCGAGTTCTCGCGAGCGCTCCGGGCCGCCCCGCGCTCACCCTCCGGATGAAAGAAGAGCGAGCTGTCCACCCCGCGACAGGCAGCGAGCAGCTGCCAGTCCCACAGGTCCGCGTTCGGTCCGGGAAGGCGGGAGAAATCTGCCATTGCGTGACCCCTTGTAGCCGTTCAGAGCGGATACGGTGCCCACGACCGTACAACTACGATCTAAGAAGATGAAAATATGACTCATTGCGAATCTAGCCGCGGACACCAGCAAAAGGGAAGAAAATGGGCCGAATGGGGCACGGTTGTGATGAAACGTTGAGGGTCCGACGTCTATGTCTGCACCGTGTCGGCCCCCTCACGTAGAGTGCCGAAGATGTCAGACAGCCCCGTAACTCTTTCGAGTGACCGTCGTTGAGAGTGCGGAGGCGGTTGAAAACAAAAGCGCTCGGGCAGGCGTCCGAGACGGTCGACCGCACAGGTGACGATTCGTACCAGCCTGGAGGCTCAAGGTGACGCGCATCAGCTGCGGAGGGCGGCCATGACTTCCGTCCTCGTCTGCGACGACTCCCCGCTTGCCCGAGAGGCGCTCCGCCGCGCGGTCGCGACCGTGCCCGGCGTCGAGCGTGTGACGACGGCGGCCAACGGCGAGGAAGTCCTCCGCCGCTGGGGTGCCGACCGCTCGGACCTCATTCTGATGGACGTACGCATGCCCGGACTGGGCGGCGTCGAGACCGTGCGGCGGCTGCTGTCCGCCGACCCGGGTGCCCGCATCATCATGCTCACCGTCGCGGAGGACCTCGACGGCGTCGCCCTCGCGGTCGCCGCGGGTGCGCGGGGGTACCTGCACAAGGACGCCTCGCGAGCGGAGCTGCGGGCGACCGTGACGCAGGCGCTCGCCGACCCCACCTGGCGGCTCGCGCCGCGGCGGCTGCGGTCGGCGGAGATGGGTGCGGCGCCGACGCTCACCGCGCGTGAGATCCAGGTGCTGGAGGGCATGAGCCACGGCCGCTCCAACGCGGAGATCGGCCGGGAGCTGTTCCTCTCCGAGGACACGGTCAAGACCCACGCCCGGCGTCTGTTCAAGAAGCTGGGAGCTTCGGACCGGGCTCACGCCGTGGCGCTGGGCTTCCGGTGGGGACTGGTTCGCTAGCCCTCCCCCGCGGTGGCGGGTGGCCGGGTGTCACTCGTCCGCCGTCGTCCGTGGGTGGTTCCGCGCGGGCGGTGCCGGCCGGTCGCGCCCACGCGGCGGAGCCGTGCGTCGATACAGCCCCGCGCCCCTTTCGGGGCGCGGGTGTGGACCGCCCTCCAGATGCCCGCTGCTCGTTTCGGCGCGGATGCCGCATCCTTGAGGTGTGGAGTTCCTCGGGGACGAGTCGGTCGAGCGGAAGGGGAGGGCGCGAGGGATGAGTTCCGGCGCACCTGCTCATAACGCTTCGGTGCACAACGATGGACGCGGTGCCACGGGCCGGACGGCCCCAGGGCACGATGGACCGATGCGCGACGACGAGCCGACCCGTGCCCAGGGAGCGATCGGCGCGCTCGTGCATCGCGCCGTCGACGGGGACGAGCAGGCCACACACGACCTGCTCGCCCATGTCCACCCCCTGGCGCTGCGCTACTGCCGCACCCGGCTGTCCCGGCTGCCGGGCGACGCGCGCCACTTCGTCGAGGACCTCGCCCAGGAGGTCTGTGTGGCCGTCCTGCTGGCGCTGCCGCGCTACCGGGACACCGGCCGGCCCTTCGAGGCGTTCGTCTTCGCCATCGCCTCCCACAAGGTCGCCGACCTCCAGCGGGCCGCGATGCGCCACCCGGGCTCCACGGCCGTCCCCTCGGACGAGATGCCCGAGCGCCCCGACGACTCCCTCGGCCCCGAGGAGCGCGCACTGCTCAGCAGCGACGCCGAATGGGCCAAGAAACTGCTGGCCAACCTGCCCGAGAACCAGCGCGAGCTGCTTCTGCTGCGGATCGCGGTCGGCCTCACGGCCGAGGAGACGGGTCAGATGTTGGGAATGTCACCCGGAGCGGTCCGCGTCGCCCAGCACCGCGCGCTGAGCCGGCTGCGGGCACTGGCGGAGCAGTAACGGCACTGCCGCGGCGGCGTGTCGGCGATCGGTCGAACAGGCAGCCATGCCTTTCCGTATGAACATACGAAGCCGCCCGTGGTCCGGGACCGTGGAATGAGACGGGTCCACTTCCCGTTAGCATGGACATCCGCACCGATCAAGGCCATTGGGGAAGGTGTCATGACTGCAAACGTCGACGGAGTGCCCGGTAAATTCGCGACACTCGGGCTGACCTACGACGACGTGCTGCTGTTGCCCGGCGCGTCGGACATGGCACCCGACGAGATCGACACCGCCTCGTACGTCTCCAAGAACGTGCGGGTGAACATCCCGCTGCTGTCCGCCGCCATGGACAAGGTCACCGAGTCGCGCATGGCGATCGCGATGGCCCGCCAGGGCGGCGTCGGCGTACTGCACCGCAACCTGTCCATCGAGGACCAGGCCAACCAGGTCGACCTGGTCAAGCGCTCCGAGTCGGGCATGGTCACCGACCCGATCACGATCCACCCGGACGCCACGCTCGCCGAGGCGGACGCGCTGTGCGGCAAGTTCCGCATCAGCGGTGTCCCGGTCACCGACGGCGACAAGAGGCTGCTCGGCATCGTCACCAACCGCGACATGGCCTTCGAGAGCGACCGCACCCGCCGGGTGCGCGAGGTCATGACGCCGATGCCGCTGGTCACCGGCAAGGTCGGCATCTCCGGCGTGGACGCCATGGAGCTGCTGCGCAAGCACAAGATCGAGAAGCTGCCGCTGGTCGACGACCAGGGCGTCCTCAAGGGCCTGATCACGGTCAAGGACTTCGTCAAGGCGGAGAAGTACCCGCACGCCGCCAAGGACGCGGGCGGCCGGCTGCTCGTCGGCGCGGCGGTCGGTGTCGCCGGTGACTCCTTCGAGCGCGCCCAGGCGCTGATCGAGGCGGGCGTCGACTTCATCGTCGTGGACACCGCGCACGGCCACTCCCGGCTGGTCGGCGACATGATCGCCAAGATCAAGTCGAACTCCGCCGGCGTCGACGTCGTCGGCGGCAACGTCGCCACCCGCGACGGCGCCCAGGCGCTGGTCGACGCGGGCGCCGACGGCATCAAGGTCGGTGTCGGACCGGGCTCGATCTGTACGACCCGCGTGGTCGCCGGTGTCGGCGTCCCGCAGGTCACGGCGATCTACGAGGCGGCACTCGCCGCGCGCGAGGCCGGTGTCCCGGTCATCGGCGACGGCGGTCTGCAGTACTCCGGCGACATCGCCAAGGCCCTGGTCGCGGGCGCCGACACCGTGATGCTCGGCTCGCTGCTCGCGGGCTGCGAGGAGTCGCCCGGCGAGCTGCTGTTCATCAACGGCAAGCAGTTCAAGTCGTACCGCGGCATGGGCTCCCTCGGGGCCATGCAGACGCGCGGCGAGCGCAAGTCGTTCTCCAAGGACCGCTACTTCCAGGAGGGCGTCGCCTCCGACGAGCAGCTGATCCCCGAGGGCATCGAGGGCCAGGTGCCCTACCGCGGCCCGCTCGCCTCGGTCGTGCACCAGCTGGTCGGCGGTCTGCGCCAGTCGATGTTCTACGTCGGCGGCAAGACCGTGCCGGACCTGCAGACCAACGGCCGGTTCGTCCGCATCACCTCGGCGGGTCTGAAGGAGAGCCACCCGCACGACATCCAGATGACGGTCGAGGCGCCGAACTACAGCCGCAACAAGTAGTCACCAGCTCCGTGCAGGGCGGTCCCGGACGCACCGGGGCCGCCCTTGTCGTGCCCGTCGGCGATACTGGAAGACGCTGAAACGCATCAGGGAAAGGCCACACATCGTGACTGAGATCGAGATCGGGCGCGGCAAGCGCGGCCGCCGGGCGTACGCCTTCGACGACATCGCCGTCGTCCCCAGCCGCCGTACGCGGGACCCGAAGGAGGTCTCGATCGCCTGGCAGATCGACGCCTACCGCTTCGAGCTGCCCTTCCTGGCCGCCCCCATGGACTCGGTCGTCTCGCCGGCCACCGCGATCCGTATCGGCGAGCTCGGCGGTCTCGGCGTGCTCAACCTCGAAGGTCTGTGGACGCGCTACGAGGACCCGCAGCCGCTGCTCGACGAGATCGCCGAGCTGCCCGCGGAGACCGCGACCCGCCGCCTCCAGGAGATCTACGCCGCGCCGATCAAGGAGGAGCTGATCGGTGCGCGCATCAAGGAGGTGCGCGACTCCGGCGTGGTCACCGCCGCCGCGCTCTCCCCGCAGCGCACGGCCCAGTTCTCCAAGGCCGTCGTCGACGCGGGCGTGGACATCTTCGTCATCCGCGGTACGACGGTTTCGGCGGAGCACGTCTCCGGCTCGAACGAGCCGCTGAACCTGAAGCAGTTCATCTACGAGCTCGACGTCCCGGTGATCGTCGGCGGCTGCGCCACGTACACCGCGGCCCTGCACCTGATGCGCACGGGCGCCGCGGGCGTGCTGGTCGGCTTCGGTGGCGGCGCCGCGCACACCACGCGCAACGTGCTGGGCATCCAGGTCCCGATGGCCACGGCCGTCGCGGACGTGGCTGCGGCCCGCCGTGACTACATGGACGAGTCCGGCGGCCGGTACGTGCACGTCATCGCCGACGGCGGTGTCGGCTGGTCCGGCGACCTGCCCAAGGCGATCGCCTGCGGCGCCGACGCCGTGATGATGGGCTCCCCGCTGGCCCGTGCCACCGACGCGCCCGGCAAGGGCCACCACTGGGGCATGGAGGCGGTCAACGAGGAGCTGCCGCGAGGCAAGAAGGTCGACCTCGGCACGGTCGGCACCATCGAGGAGGTCCTCACCGGCCCGTCCCACACCCCGGACGGCTCCATGAACCTCTTCGGCGCCCTGCGCCGCGCCATGGCCACCACCGGCTACAGCGAGCTCAAGGAGTTCCAGCGCGTCGAGGTCACGGTCGCGGACTCCCAGCACAAGCGCTGACCCACCACAGCACGCGAAGGGCCCGCCCACCGATCAGGTGGGCGGGCCCTCGCGCGCGTACGCCGGGTACCTGCCTACGCGGCGGCCTTCTTCGCGCCGGAGAACGCGGCGAAGGCACCGATGCCGAAGAAGAGGAAGGTCATCGGGTCGGCGGTCTCCTTCCAGGCCTCGGTCACCAGGTCGAAGTGGTCGACGAGGAGGCTGGTCGCGGAGACGCCCAGCTCGTCGGCGCCGATCACCGCCACCCCGATGAGCTGGCCCAGGTAGACCGCGCCCACCGACACCACCGCGCTGACGACGGGCAGCGCCGGATTGGCCCCGCCCACCTTGCCGGCGGCGAGGCCGACGAGGAAGCCGACGCCGATGGCCGCGTAGCCGATCTCGTACTTGGTCGCGCCCACGATGGCCCCGTAGATGCCGGCCGTGACCAGGGCGACGACGACCGCGGTGACGATGCCGAGCGCGACGTTGCCGCTCCGGACGGGCGCGGGCGCGACGGGGACGAACGCGGCCTGCTGCCCCGCGAACGGGTTCCCGTCACCGGGCTGCTGCTGGGCGAACGGGTTGCCGTCGGTGGGCTGCGGCGGCGGTACTGACTGGGTCATGACAGGAATCCCCCCACGGGACTGACGAGCGACGCACGCACGGACGTGCGAACGGAGACGCCGCACAGTAACAGGCGTGACGGGGGGTGCCGCGGCGGATTTTCCGGGGCGCGGGTGGGACGTCAGCACACCCGCAGGGGTGGCGGCGCCGGCCTCGGGGGCTCGTGGTGTTCGGCGCGCCGCCGGTCAGAGCCTGTGCGCCGCCCCTGTGGGTGTGGCTCCCCGTGTGTCCAGCAGGAGCTGGGCCTTCACCGACAGGCCCTGGAGGTCGTAGGTGCGGTGGGGCTGGAGGAGGATCGTGAGGTCGGCCTCGGCGGCGGAGTCGTAGAAGGAGTCGGCGCGGGGGATCGGGCGGTCCAGGACGGTCCACGAGGGGATGTGCGGGTCGTGGTAGCTCACCGCCGCGCCCAGGGACATCAGGCGGACCGCGATCTCGTGGGCGGGGGTGGCCTGTTCGTCGGCGAGGTCGGGTTTGTAGGCGACGCCCAGCAGGAGGACGCGGGCGCCCCTCGCCGACTTGCCGTGTTCGTTCAGCAGGGCCGCCGCGCGCTGGACGACGTAGCGCGGCATCTGTTCGTTGACCTGGCGGGCCAGTTCGACCATGCGCAGGCCGCGGCCGGGGTGGCCCGTGAGGTCCTGGGGGACGGTGTGGCCGCCGACTCCCGGCCCGGGGCGGAAGGCCTGGAAGCCGAAGGGCTTCGTCTCGGCGCAGCGGATGACGTCCCACAGGTCGACGCCCAGGTCGTGGCAGAGGACGGCCATTTCGTTGACGAGGGCGATGTTGACGTGGCGGTAGGTCGTCTCCAGCAGATGCACCGTCTCCGCCTCGCGCAGTCCGCGTGCGCGGACGACCTTGTCGGTGATGCGGCCGTAGAACGCGGCGGCGGACTCGGTGCAGGCGGGGGTGAGGCCGCCGATGACCTTGGGTGTGTTGGCGGGGGTGAACACGCGGTTGCCGGGGTCGACCCGGCTGGGGGAGTAGGCGAGGTGGAAGTCGCGTCCGGCGCGCAGGCCTGAGCCCTCTTCGAGGAGGGGGCGCAGGACCTCCTCCGTGGTGCCGGGGAGGACCGGGGACTCCAGGATGACCGTGGTGTGGGGGCGCAGTCGGGCCGCCAGGGTGCGGGCGGCCGTCTCCACCTGGCAGAGGTCGAGTCCGCCGTCTGCGGCGCGCGGGGTGGGGGCGCAGATGACCGCCGTGCGGACGCGGCCGAGTGCGGCGGGGCCGTCGGCCGGCCGGAAGCCCTCCGAGTGCATCCGGCGCAGTTCGGCGGGGCTGAGGGAACCGGCCTCGGTTCCGGTGCGATAGCCGACCGTGGGGATGCCGGCGGCGACCGCGGCCTGGGCCAGCGGCAGGCCGAGCGGGCCGAGTCCGATGACGGCGAGATCTGCGGGCATGGCGTGGGCCGTCCTTCCCAATAACCGAAGCGGGACAGGTGCGCAAGCCCGGTGGACAGAACGAACGAGCGCAATGTCAGACTAGGAGTAAATATGACCGATATGCCGCATTGTTTCCTTGTGTCGCCCGGCCTGATGCCGGAGTGCGCGTCCCGGTCCGCCGGAGTTATCCACAGGTCGCCCGTGCGTGGTGGCTGAAGTCGGGCAAGCCGGTCAGAATTTTGGGCAGGGGGATACGGACGGGCTCGCCCGACGGGTGCGGCCGGTGCGACCGAGGAACGGGAGGCAGCGGTGAGGACAGCGACACTGGGGCCGGCGCAGCGTGCCGAGGCGCTGGCGGCCATGGCCGAGCACGAACTGGACCTCCTCGTCGTGGGCGGTGGCGTGGTCGGTGCCGGTATCGCCCTCGACTCCGCCACGCGCGGCCTGTCCACGGGACTGGTCGAGGCGCGTGACTGGGCGTCGGGCACGTCCAGCAGATCCAGCAAGCTGATCCACGGCGGCCTGCGCTATCTGGAGATGCTCGACTTCGCCCTCGTACGGGAGGCGCTGAAGGAGCGCGGACTGCTGCTGGAGCGGCTCGCGCCGCATCTGGTCAAGCCGGTGCCGTTCCTGTACCCGCTTCAGCACAAGGGCTGGGAGCGGCTGTACGCGGGATCGGGCGTCGCCCTCTACGACGCCATGTCGACGGCCCGCGGACACGGCCGAGGACTCCCGATGCACCGCCATCTGACCCGCCGTCACGCGCTGCGGATCGCCCCCTGCCTGAAGAAGGACGCCCTGGTCGGCGCCCTTCAGTACTACGACGCCCAGATGGACGACGCCCGCTATGTGGCCAACCTGGTGCGCACGGCCGCCGCCTACGGCACCCGGGCCGCCAACCGCGCGCGGGTCACCGGCTTCCTGCGCGAGGGCGAACGCGTGGTCGGCGCACGCGTGCAGGACGTCGAGGCGGGCGGGGAGTACGAGATCCACGCCAAGCAGATCGTCAACGCCACGGGTGTGTGGACCGACGACACCCAGGCCATGGTGGGCGAGCGCGGGCAGTTCCACGTCCGCGCGTCCAAGGGCATCCACCTGGTGGTGCCGAAGGACCGCGTCCACTCAGGCACCGGGCTGATCCTGCGCACCGAGAAGTCGGTGCTGTTCGTCATCCCCTGGGGCCGGCACTGGATCATCGGCACCACCGACACCGACTGGGACCTGGACAAGGCCCACCCGGCCGCCTCCAGCGCCGACATCGACTACCTGCTGGAGCGGGTGAACTCCGTGCTGGCCGTGCCGCTCACCCGTGACGACGTCGAAGGCGTCTACGCCGGGCTGCGCCCGCTGCTGGCCGGCGAGTCGGCCGCCACCAGCAAGCTCTCGCGCGAGCACACCGTGGCCCACCCGGTGCCGGGCCTGGTCGTGGTGGCCGGCGGCAAGTACACGACGTACCGGGTGATGGCCAAGGACGCCGTGGACGAGGCGGTCCACGCTCTCGACCGGCGGGTCGCGGAGTGCGTCACCGAGGACATCCCGCTGGTCGGAGCCGAGGGCTACCGCGCGCTGTGGAACACGCGAGCGCGCATCGCCACCGGCGCCGGGCTGCACGTGGTCCGCATCGAGCACCTGCTCAACCGCTACGGCTCGCTCACCGAGGAACTCCTCGAACTCATCGCCGCCGACCCCTCGCTGGCCGGCCCGCTCCAGGGCGCCGAGGACTATCTGCGCGCCGAGGTCGTCTACGCCGCCTCGCACGAGGGCGCGCGTCACCTGGACGACGTGCTGACCCGGCGCACCCGTATCTCCATCGAGACCTTCGACCGCGGCACGCGCTGCGCGCGGGAGGCCGCCGAGTTGATGGCGCCGGTGCTCGGCTGGGACGCGGACCAGATCGAGCGGGAGGTGCGGCACTACGAGAAGAGAGTGGAGGCCGAGCGGGAGTCCCAGCGGCAGCCCGACGACCTCACGGCGGACGCGGCGCGGCTGGGGGCCCCGGACATCGTGCCGTTGTGAGGGGCGGGGGGTATGTCGACTGTGCCGTTGCGAGGGGAGGAGGTCTGCCGAATGTGGCGTTGTGCGAGGGCGGGGGCTGCCGACTGTGCCGTTTGAAGGGCGGGGCCGTGTCGCCGTGAGGGCGCCCGCGCGTCCGGTCCCACCCGAACACGTCCCCGGCCCGCGCATGTCACAGGGCGTCACGTGGGAGTCTCACAGAGCGTCATCCAGGGGCTCGGAACGGGCGATTCAGACCGCTCGCGGACGTCAGCGCCCCGGCGGGACGCCATGGCCCCCCGGGGCATCGGGCACTTGCCGGGTGAGGGACAATGGAGCCTCTGTCAGGGCGGGTTGCACGAGGGGACGCATGTCGGAGGCGGAGCGGGCGGGGACATCCGGTCAGGACGAGAGCGCACGTCTCCTCGCCGGGCGGTACCGGCTGGGAGATGTGCTCGGCCGCGGCGGCATGGGCACGGTGTGGCGTGCCGAGGACGAGACCCTCGGCCGCACGGTGGCCGTCAAGGAGCTGCGGTTCCCGTCGAACATCGACGAGGAGGAGAAGCGACGGCTCATCACGCGCACCCTGCGTGAGGCCAAGGCCATCGCCAGGATCCGCAACAACAGCGCGGTGACGGTTTTCGACGTGGTCGACGAGGACGACCGGCCGTGGATCGTGATGGAACTCGTCGAGGGCAAGTCGCTCGCCGAGGTCATCCGCGAGGACGGCCTGCTCGAACCCCGGCGCGCCGCCGAGGTCGGCCTCGCGGTCCTCGACGTGCTGCGCTCCGCCCACCGCCAGGGCATCCTGCACCGCGACGTGAAGCCGTCCAACGTGCTGATCGCCGACGACGGCCGGGTCGTGCTCACCGACTTCGGCATCGCCCAGGTCGAGGGCGACCCGTCCATCACCTCGACCGGCATGCTCGTCGGCGCGCCCTCCTACATCGCCCCCGAGCGCGCCCGCGGCCACAAGCCGGGGCCCGCGGCCGACCTGTGGTCGCTCGGCGGTCTGCTCTACGCGGCGGTCGAGGGCGTGCCGCCGTACGACAAGGGGTCGGCGATCGCCACCCTCACCGCGGTGATGACCGAGCCGCTGGACGAACCGCGGAACGCCGGGCCCCTCAAGGACGTCATCCACGGCCTGCTCACCAAGGACCCCGACGAGCGGCTCGACGACGCGGGCGCGCGCAGGATGCTCGACGCCGTGCTGAAGGCGCCGGAGGGAACCGCGGCGGCGGAGCCGCTGGAGGCGACGAAGGTCGTCCCGCTGCCCGCGCAGCCGGGCGAGTCCGGCACGGGCGGCCGACGCGGCGAGGAAGCGGCCGATCGGCTGCGCGGAGCGCTGCGTTCGGTGCGCAAGGCCGCGGGGTCGGCGGGGTCCGCCGGGTCGGCGCGGTCCGCGGGCTCCACCGGATCCGCCGGGTCTTCGGGTGCCGCCGCCTCAGCCTCCCCGGCCGCCTCAGCCTCTCCGCCCGCCTCAGCCTCTCCGCCCGCCTCAGCCGAGCGGACCGCCGCCGAGCCCGCGCGTCCGGAGGAGACCGCCGGTCCGGGCGGGCGTTCCGGTACGGCCGGGCGCAGTTCCGGCTGGCCCGTGATGCCGCCGCCGGATCTGCCGGAGCGCCCGGTGCGGCGTGCGCCGCTGACCAATGCGGTTTCCCGGCGGACGCTGGTGATCATCGCGGTGGCCGTGGTGCTCGCCGTGCTCGGCACGGTACTCGCCCTCACCCTCGGCGGCGGCGACTCCGACTCGGCGAACTCCGGCGGGGGCACCAAGGCCTCGGCCGGGGCCACCCCCGGCGCCGACACCAAGGGCGACGACCAGGGCGGCACCCGCCCGGACGGCAAGGCGTCCAAGTCAGCCGACAAGGAGGCGAGTCCGGGCGCGAGCGCGACCGCGGACGGGTCGGCCGGCCAGGGCGAGGACGAGTCCAAGGACGCCACGGGCAGCTCCGGCGCCGACGTGGCCAGGACCCACCGGGGCGGCCAGGGGTACTCGATCGGGCTGCCCAAGGGCTGGAGGTTCCAGTCCAGCGGTGACGCGGGGGATCGGTTCACCGGCCCCGACGGCCAGAAGCTGCTCATCGGCTGGACCAGCACGCCGAAGGACGACCCGGTCGCCGACTGGCGCAACCAGGAACGCTTCATGCAGCGCTCGCAGTACCAACGCATCCGCATAGAGGCGGTGGACTACCGCGGCTGGAACACGGCCGACTGGGAGTTCACCTTCACCGAGGGCGGTACGCGCTACCGCAGCGTCGACCGCGGGTTCGTCGTCGACGACCACCAGGGATACGCGCTGATGTACACGGCCAAGGCCGACGAGTGGCGCGGGGATCTGCGCCGGGACACATGGCGGACGCTGACGAAGACGTTCCGGCCGAAGGATTGAGGCGGGCCCCGGCCGGGGACGGTCCGGACGTCCGGACCGGACTTCCCGCGGCCGAGGCGGGGTGAGATCTCCCATCCCCTCGGTGGGAGTTGACTCCGGCACGTATCGTGAGTGCTTGCGAACCGTACGCATCCGGAACGGGACGCCGTACGAACGGAATTGACCAACCGGGCGGCCGGGGGAGGCAACGTGGACGACTATGCGGGACGGGTGCTGGCCGACCGCTACCGCCTGCCGCTGCCGCCCTCCGACGAGTACGAACTCACCGAGTCGCGCGCCTTCGACACCTACAGCGGGCAGGAAGTCCTGGTCCGCCAGGTGCCGTTGCCCGAGATCGTCGAGGCGGAGGTGCTCGACGCGGACGGGCTGCCGGAGGGATTCACCGCGCGGGACCGGGGCGTACGCCGGCCCCCCGCGCCCGGCAGCACACGACGGCCCGCCGATCCGGCGGTACGACGTGCCGTGGAGGCCGCCCAGGCCGCCGCGGTCATCCCCGACCACCCCCGGCTGGACCAGGTCTTCGACGTGTTCGCCGAGGGCGGTTCGCTGTGGATCGTCAGCGAGCTCGTGGCCGCGCGGCCGCTCGCCGCGCTGCTCGCCGAGCGGCCGCTGACGCCGTACCGGGCGGCCGAGGTCGCCTCCGACGTCCTCACGGCGCTGCGCGTGCTGCACGCGCACGGCTGGGTGCACCGCAACATCACCGCCCGCACGGTGCTCGTCTGCGACGACGGGCGCGTCCTGCTCACCGGCCTCGCGGTCGGCGCGGCGGAGGAGGCAATGTGCGGCTACGACCCGGTACCGGCCGGGGACGACACCGGCGTGCACCCCGCGCTGCCCCACCAGGGCTCCGAGGGCCCCTCCGGCGGCGCCGGCGCGCTGCCCCCCGGTCCCGGCCGGGCAGGGGGCCCCGCGGGGGCCACGGCGGGTGACGTCGACGCCGCGCGGCGGGCCGCCATCGAGGCACGGGGCGTCGGACGCCTGCCCGGCGCGGAGGTCCCGCCCGGCCCGGGACCGTCCGGCCCGGGACCGTCCGGCCCCGCTCCGTCCGGCGTGCCGGGCACGCCCGCGCGCGGGGCGCTGGAACGCGGCGACGACATCCGCGCGGCCCGCGCCGGGGCGATCGCCGCCTACCGTGAGGGAGCCCGCGCCGCGGCCCGCGTCCAGGAGACGCGGCAGGGCGGCCCCGAACTCGGTCCCGACTCCTCACTGTCGAACGGGCAGGCCCTGTTGCCGGGCGGCCGGCCCGCCCCCGAAGGGCCCTCGCCCTACCTGCCGGACCAGGACTCCCACGGCCGCGCGGAGGGCACACCGCCGGGCCAGATAGCCGACCCGTACGGCGTGCACGCCCGCCCCTGGCACGGCGCCGTCCCGCGCACCGCCCCCGGTGCCCCCCGACCGGGTGTCACGCCGCTCGGTGTCCCGCCGGGCGACCCGCAGCGTCAGGCCCTCCCCGCGGCGGGCCACGCCCCGGGCGCGGCTCCCGCGCCGCTGAGCCCCGCCGGACTTCCCGCGCCCGCTCCCGTCTCCCAGCCGCCCAGCCACTGGGACGAGTTGGCCCCCGACGTGCCCGGACGGCGTGGCCCCGCCACCGCGCTCGCCGCCGAGCGGGCCCGGCAGGCGCGGATGGCCGTGGTCGGCACGGTGACCGAGCGGTGGGCGCCCGAACAGGCCGGGCCCGTGCACGAGAACTGGCAGCTCGCCGCGCCGATCGGCCCCGCCACCGACCTGTGGGCGCTGGGCGCGCTGCTCTTCCGGGCCGTGCAGGGCCACGCGCCCTACCCGGAGGAGTCGACGGCCGAACTGGTGCAGATGGTGTGCGCGGAGCCGCCCGCGTTCGCCGAGGAGTGCGGTCCGCTGCGGCCGGTCGTGGAGTCCCTGCTGCGCCAGGACCCCACCGAACGGCCCGACTTCGAGGAGCTGCGCGGCTGGCTGCGCTCGCTCGTGCGCTCGGCGCCCGAGCCGGAGGCCGGGGTGCATGTCGTGGCCGCGCCGCCCGCCGACACGGGCCGGCTGCCGATCGTGCGGCGCCGTGGCGAGCTGGTGCGCAGGCGGCGTGCCGGGCTGCCCGCGGCCCACGCACGGCCCAAGCGGGCCCGGCAGGAGGAGCGTTCGCCGCGCAGCCTGGGCCGGACCCTGCTGGTGACGGTGCTGATGGCGATGGCGGCGGCGGTCGCGTACGCCTTGCTGTTCATGCCCAAGGCCGACCAGCCCGGCTCGGGCGGCTCGCCGCAGGCGGACCGTACCGGCGCGGCCGGGCAGGCCGGGGAGGCGCCCGAGAGCTCCCCGCAGGCCAGCAGCGAGCCGCGGCCCGACCAGACCACGCCGGGCGGGACGGGCGGCAACGACCCCTCCCAGTCGGCCGGTTCCGAGGAGACGCAGCCGTCCGGGCCCGACGCCGCCGACGGCTTCACCGTCCGCTCCGACCCGGCGGGCTTCCGGATCGCCGTGGCCGACGGCTGGGAGCGCGGCGGGCAGAACGGCCGCGGTCAGGTGCGGTACGCCCACGGGGCGTTCGAGCTGATCGTCGTGGCCGGACGGGACAGCGCCGGGGAGTTCGGCGGCGACCCGATGGTCTACCAACGCGAACGGGAGGCGGAGTTGCAGCCGTACCGCGACTCCAGCTGGGCCACGGCCACCGGGCTGAAGACGATCTCGGTGGGCGGACGAACCATGGCCGAGGGGCAGTTCACCTGGACCGGCGCCGACGGGCGCGAGCTGTTCGTGCGCAATGTCGCGATCCTGCTCGACGGCCGGTACCACGTGGTGCAGGTACGCGGACCGGAGGCCGAACGGGACGAGGTGACACGCCTGTACGAACAAGCGTCGTCCACCTACCAGCCCACCGGCTGATTTCGCACGAGGGCGGTCCGGTTCCCTTCCGTCACTCAAAGCGACAACCGTCACAGTGCGGTATCCGAGCCGCCCCGCTTGTTCCCCGCCGGGTCACCGGTCCTTACCCTGACCCTGTCAATACCAGAGCGGGGCAACGTGAATCAGATGCAGGGCCAGCTCATCGCGGGCCGTTACCGGTTGGCCGAATCGATCGGCCGTGGCGGCATGGGCCGGGTGTGGCGGGCGCACGACGAGGTGCTGCACCGCACCGTCGCGATCAAAGAGCTGACGGCCGCGCTCTATGTGTCGGAGAGTGACCAGGCGGTGCTGCTGGCGCGCACCCGCGCCGAGGCGCGGGCGGCCGCCCGGATCAACCACTCGGCCGTGGTCACCGTGCACGACGTGCTGGAGCACGACGGCCGCCCGTGGATCGTCATGGAGTTGGTCGAGGGCCGCTCGCTGGCCGACGCGGTCAAGGAGGAAGGCCGGCTGGAGCCGGCCGAGGTGGCACGGATCGGCATGTGGGTGCTGCGCGCGCTGGGCGCCGCGCACACGGCCGGAGTGCTGCACCGGGACGTCAAGCCCGGCAATGTGCTGCTCGGCCGTGAAGGCCGGGTGCTGCTCACCGACTTCGGCATCGCGCAGATCGAGGGCGACTCCACCATCACCCGTACCGGAGAGGTCGTCGGCTCCGTCGACTACCTCGCCCCGGAGCGGGTGCGCGGCCACGACCCCGGCCCGGCCTCCGACCTGTGGGCGCTCGGGGCGACCCTCTACACCGCGGTGGAGGGCCGTTCGCCGTTCCGCCGCACCTCACCCATCTCCACCATGCAGGCCGTGGTCGAGGAAGAGGCCGACGCCTCGGCCAACGCCGGTGCGCTAGCGCCCGTCATCGCCGCCCTGCTGCGCAAGGATCCGGCCAGTCGTCCCGGTGCCGCCGAGGCCGAACGGATGCTCGCCGAGGCGGCGCAGGGCCGTCCGCCGACCGTGACACAGCCGTACGTCCCGACTCAGGTGGGCCCAAGGGACGGCGCGGCCGTCGCGTCGCCCATGTCCACCACGACGCCGTACCCGCGGCCGCCCGCCGCCCTCCCCCCGCCCGCCGCCCTCCCCCCGCCCGCACCCCGCCGTCCCCGGCGGCGGCGGACGCTCGCCCTCGTGGTCGTCCTCGCGGCGCTCATCGGCGGCGGCGCGGCCGTCGCCGTCCAGCAGTGGCAGGACGGCGGACAGCAGCAGACGGGGAACCGGACCCCGGGCGGCCACAGCCCAAGCTCCCCGGCGAGTTCCCCGGCGAGTTCCCCGGCGAGTTCCCCGGCGAGTTCCCCGGCCAGTTCCCCGCCGAGTTCCCCGCCGAGTTCCCCGCCGAGTTCCTCGGCGAGCACCGGCACCCTCCCCGACGGCTGGGAGCGCCGCGACGACCCCTTCGGCTTCAGCATCGCGCTGCCCGGACCCGAGTGGCAGCGCACGGTGTTCGACGAGGCCACGGGCCAGGTCGACTACTCGCCCGACGGCGGGGAGCACTTCTTCCGCATCGCCGTCGACGCGACGCCCGACTTCGACGACCCCTACGAGCACCAACTGGACCTGGAGCAGCAGGTGCAGCGGCTGGTCGACTACGACGTGGTGGGCCTGGAGCAGAACACCTACCGGGACCGCCCGGGTTCCCTCTGGGAGTACACCTGGACCGCGCTGGCGAAGGACACGGAGACCCGGCCGGGGCCGCGCCGCGCGATCGACCAGATGTACATCTCCCGCGACGGCGTCGAGTACGCCATCTACGCCTCGGCCCCGGCCGCGGACTGGGCCACCATGCGCGAGCAGTTCGACACGCTGCTGCGCAGCTGGCGGACCACCCGCTCCTGACGACTTCCCGTCGCTGAGCGTCTGTTGTCGGCCACCCTCGGCCGCGCCGCCCGGAGGGTGCCGCTCCGGCTGATGCATCATGGGGCGCATGGGGACCGAGCGGACGGGCGGGCGTGTGATAGCTGGCCGCTACCGGCTGGAGACGGTGCTCGGGCGCGGCGGCATGGGCGTGGTCTGGCGTGCCACCGACGAGTTGCTCGGCCGGATCGTCGCGGTCAAGGAACTCGCCCTGGACGACTCGCTGTCGGCGGACGAGGCCCGCAGACGGCGGGACCGCACCCTGCGGGAGGCCCGAGCGGTGGCCCAGTTGCGGCACCCGCAGGTCATCGTCGTGCACGACGTCGTCGCCCACGACGAACGCCCCTACCTGGTCATGGAGTTCGTCGACGGCGGCTCCCTCGCCGAGCGCATCGCCGCGCAGGGCCCCGTCGACGCCCGAGAGGCGGCACGGATCGGTGTGGCGCTGCTGGCTGCCCTGCGCACCGCGCACGCAGCGGGGGTACTGCACCGCGACCTCAAGCCCGCCAACGTCCTGGTGGAGAACGGCACCGGCCGGGTCGTCCTCACCGACTTCGGGGTCGCCCAGGTCGCGGGCACCACCACGCTCACCGAGAGCGGCTCCTTCGTCGGCTCGCCCGAGTACACCGCGCCGGAGCGCATGTCCGGGGCCGGTACCGGGGCGGCCTCCGACCTGTGGTCGCTCGGCGCCCTGCTGTGCGCGGCCGTGAGCGGTGAATCGCCCTTCCGGCGCGAGTCGCTGGGCGCGGTCGTGCACGCGGTGCTGTCCGAGGACCTCCGACTGCCGGCCCAGGCCGCGCCGCTGCTGCCCGTCGTACGGGGTCTGCTGGAGCGCGATCCGGCGCGGCGGCTGGACGCGGCCGGGGCCGAGCGGATGCTGCGCGGTTTCCTGGACACCGGGCGCACGCCCGAGCCGGAGCGACGGGCCCCGCGCTCCCGGCTGTTGGTGGCCGCGCTGGTGGCGGCGATGGCGGTGGCGGGGCTGTCGGCCGCGGCGCTGCTCCTCAACGGGGACGGGGACGGCGGCGGTTCACCGACGACGCCCGCGCCGTCCACCTCGGTCAGCACACCGCAGGTGACGCCGACGCCGTCCGGCCAGGGGGCCGGAGGGGGCTGAGGGCCTTCGCCGTCCGGCTAGGAGGCCGGAGGGGACTGAAGCGCCTTCGCCGTCCGGCAAGGGGGCCGGAGGGGGCTGAAGCGCCTTCGCCGTCCGGCAAAGGGGCCGAAGCGGGCTGAAGCGCCGGTTCCGCCGGAATTCGGCGGACGCCGCGGGTCACGGGTCTGTACCGCGTCCTCCGTCGAAGTGGATACGCGAGCGTTCGGCGCGATATGGATAAAGCATGAGCAACAACGGGGGAGCCCGCTACGGGGCCGACGAGCCGACGAGTTTCGCGCTGCAACCGCCGAACCCGAACCCGCCCGTGGGTGTGCCGCATCCCGGCAACCCCTACGCGACGCCCGCCCAGGCCGTCCCGCAGCAGCAGGCCGCGCCGGAGCCGGGCGCGGGACGCCTGGTCGCCGGGCGCTACCGGCTGCTCGCCAAGCTCGGGCACGGCGGCATGGGCACGGTGTGGCGGGCCAAGGACGAGACGGTGGACCGTGAGGTCGCGGTCAAGGAGCCGCGCGTCCCCGACCACCTTCCCGAGCGCGAACGGGCCAACGCCTTCGAGCGGATGCGCCGCGAGGCCCGTGCGGCCGCCCGGCTCGACCACCCGGCGGTCGTCAACGTGCACGACGTCGCCGTGGTGGACGGACAGCCCTGGATCGTGATGGAGCTGGTGCAGGGACGTTCGCTCGGCGCCGCGCTCCAGGAGGGCACGCTGAGCGCCCGGGAGGCCGCCAAGGTCGGCCTGGAGGTGCTCGGCGCCCTGGAGGCGGCCCACGCGGCGGGCATCCTGCACCGGGACGTGAAGCCGGACAACGTGCTGCTCGGCCGGCACGAGCGGGTCGTCCTCACCGACTTCGGCATCGCCCAGATCGAGGGCGAGACCAACCTGACGGACACGGGCGGCTTCGTCGGCTCGCCGGAGTACATCGCGCCGGAGCGGGTGCTCGGCCAGCGCCCCGGCCCCGCCTCCGACCTCTGGTCGCTGGGTGTGGTCCTGTACGCCGCGACCGAGGGCGTCTCGCCGTTCCGCCGCAGCAACACCCCGGCCACCCTCCAGTCCGTCCTCAACGCCACCCCGGCCCCGCCCGCCTCCGCGCGGGGGCCCCTCGCCGACGTCATCAACGGGCTGCTCCAGAAGGACCCGGCCCACCGTCCGGGCGCCGGCCAGGTCCGCGCCCTGCTGGAGGCGGCCGCGAACCCGCCGGTGCCCGCGCCTACCCAGGTGGTGACCCTGACGGGCGGCGGCGGCCAGGGCGGCGTCCGGCTCGGCCGCAAGGCGCTGATCGCGGTCGGCGCGGTGGTGGTGGCCTCGGTGCTGACGGCCGTCCTCGCGGTCGCCCAGCCGTTCAAGGGCGACGACGGGCGGGCGGGGGGCTGGACGAAGCGCGAGGCCAAGGAGCTGGGCGCGACGCTGAGCGTGCCCGAGGGCTACGACCGTTACCTGCCCGGGGAGACGGAGCAGGGCGAGCACTGGGTGCACTGGTCGGACCCCAGCGGCATGGTCTACATCCGGCTGGAGCTCCTGAGGAAGAGCGAGGACTCGCTCGGGTACATAGCCAGCTCGTCGATGGGCGAGGCCTACGACGAGAAGAAGGAGCTGGAGGGCGGTTCGAGCTCGGCGTTCAACATCGCCGACGACAAGCCGGTGAAGGTCGTGACGAAGGCGACCACCTTCCAGGGCCACGAGGCCGCGGAGAGCACCTTCACCTACACGGACGACAAGGACAGCGAGTTCACCGTGCCCAAGGAGGTGAAGATCTTCTACTACCGGAGTGTGGGCGAGGACATGTACCGGCTGTCCGTCTCCTACCCGAGCAAGGGAGACCTCACCGAACGGGGCCGCGAGGTGGCGGAGCGCGCGATCGCCGAGCTCGTGGTCGAGGAGGGCACCGCCCCCGCGAAAAACTGACGTTCGAGTCCAAGGCGGAGAGTGAGCCCCTGATCAGGGTGTTTGTTGCCAGTGATCGCTGGCGGTTTGTGTGCGCCCGGTGAATCCTTATTACCGACGGGTACACAAAGCCTTCGACGCGGCATACCCTGCGCCTCATGACCGAAGCGCAGGCACCCGAGAAGGGCGCTCGGGGCACCAACCCCGTCGCCCCCGCCCCGGCAGGGGTCCGCACCGCCGCCGACGTGGTCACGCCGGAACTCGTGGCCCAGCTGACCAAGGGCGTCACGGGCTCCGGCCGGACCGCCAACCACACGCCGTACACCGGCGAGAAGCTGGCCGACCTGCCCGAGTCGACGCCCGAGGACGTCGCCCGGGCCTTCGAGGCCGCCCGCGCCGCCCAGGCGGTCTGGGCCCAGGTGCCCGTACGGCGGCGCGCCGCCGTCCTGCTCCGCTTCCACGACCTCGCCCTGGAGCGCCAGGCCGAGGTCCTCGACCTCATCCAGCTGGAGACCGGCAAGGCCCGGCTGCACGCCCACGAGGAGGTCCAGGCCGTCGCGGTCGCCG
Source organism: Streptomyces sp. NPDC006458 (assembly GCF_040612135.1). Classification (NCBI taxonomy): domain Bacteria; kingdom Bacillati; phylum Actinomycetota; class Actinomycetes; order Kitasatosporales; family Streptomycetaceae; genus Streptomyces; species Streptomyces sp. NPDC006458. The sequence goes on from NZ_JBEXPR010000026.1 coordinate 50,600, forward strand.
CCCGCCACTACGGCCGCAGGGCCGCCGCGTACCTCGGGCCCAAGCGGCACACGGGTGCCATCCCGGTCCTGACCAAGGCCGCCGAACTGCGCCACCCGCGCGGGGTCGTGGGCCAGATCGCCCCCTGGAACTACCCCCTCGAACTCTCCGTCGGCGACGCGCTCCCCGCCTTCGCCGCGGGCAACGCCGTCGTGATGAAGCCCGACACCGAGACCTGCCTGACCGCCCTGTGGGCACGCGACCTGCTCATCGAGGCCGGGCTGCCCGCCGAGGTCTTCCAAGTCGTCATCGGCGACGGCCCGGTCGTCGGCCCCGAGGTCGTCAAGCACGCCGACTACGTCTCCTTCACCGGCTCCACCCGCACCGGCCGCGAGGTCGCCCAGGGCGCGGCGGCCCGGCTGGTCGGGGTCTCCCTCGAACTCGGCGGCAAGAACCCCATGCTCGTGCTTGAGGACGCCGATCTCGACAAGGCGGCCGCGGGCGCCGTCCGCTCCTGCTTCTCCTCCGCCGGCCAGCTGTGCATCTCCATCGAGCGGCTGTACGTCCACGAGGCCGTCGCCGACGCCTTCCTGGAGCGCTTCGCCGCCCGCACCAGGGCCATGCGCCTCGGCACCAGCCTCGCCTACGGCGCCGACATGGGCTCCCTGGCCGGCGAACGCCAGCTGGAGACCGTCACCCGCCATGTCGAGGAGGCCGTCGCCAAGGGCGCGAAGGTCCTCGCCGGCGGGGTCGCCCGCCCGGACGTCGGCCCGTACTTCTTCGAGCCGACCATCCTCGACGGCGTCACCGAACCGATGTCCGTCTGCGCCGAGGAGACGTTCGGCCCGGTCGTCTCCGTCTACCGCTTCACGACGGAGGAGGAGGCGGTCGAACTCGCCAACTCCACGCCGTACGGCCTCAACTCCTCGGTCTGGACGAAGGACGGCCGCCGCGGCCGCGCGCTCGCCGCCCGGCTGCGCACCGGCACGGTCAACGTCAACGAGGGCTACGCCCCCGCCTACGGCTCCGTCCGGTCCCCGATGGGCGGCATGAAGGACTCCGGCCTCGGCCGCCGCCACGGCTCCGAGGGCATCCTCAAGTACACGGAGGCCCAGACCGTCGCCCACCAGCGGCTGCTGCCGATGGCTCCCGCGCTGGGCATGGACGACGAGAAGTACGCGGCCTTCATGAGCCGGAGCCTGCGCGTCATGAAGGCGCTCAGGCTCAGGTAGTCAGGCCAGCGAGCCGCAGCGGCGTGCGGCTCCGCCGCGTGAGCGCGAGCCGCCACACCCACCCCGCACGGACACTCGACGAGGAGCGCACACGTGCCCCAGGACACCTACGACTACGACGTCATCGTCGTCGGCTCAGGATTCGGCGGATCCGTCACCGCCCTCCGCCTCACCGAGAAGGGCTACTCCGTCGGCGTCCTGGAGGCGGGCCGCCGCTGGACCCGCGACTCCCTGCCGAAGAACTCCTGGGACATCAAGAACTACCTCTGGGCCCCCAAGCTCGGCCTCTACGGAATCCAGCGCATCCATCTGCTCGGCAACGTCATGGTCCTGGCCGGCGCGGGCGTGGGCGGCGGGTCCCTCAACTACGCCAACACCCTCTACGTCCCGCCGAAGCCGTTCTTCGACGACCCCCAGTGGCGCGAGATCACCGACTGGCACGAGGAGCTGAAGCCGTTCTACGACCAGGCCCAGCGCATGCTCGGCGTACGGCTCAACCCGACGATGACCCCGTCGGACGTCCATCTGAAGGCGGCCGCGCAGCGGATGGGCGTCGGCGACACCTTCCACATGGCCCCGGTCGGCGTCTTCTTCGGCGACGGCGAGGACGCCGACGGCAAGGCGAGGGCCAAGGCGGGCCGGCAGGTCGCCGACCCCTACTTCGGCGGCGCGGGCCCCTCCCGCAACGCCTGTACCGAGTGCGGCGAGTGCATGACCGGCTGCCGGCACGGCGCGAAGAACACCCTGAACGAGAACTACCTGTACCTCGCCGAGAAGGCGGGCGCGGTCGTCCACCCGATGACGACGGTCGTCACGGTCACGGAGGACTCGCAGGGCGGCTTCGCCCTCACCACCCTGCCCACCGACAACCGCCGCAAGGGCGAGAGCCGCACCTTCAAGGCCCGCCGGGTCGTCCTGGCCGCCGGCACCTACGGCACCCAGACCCTGCTGCACCGCATGAAGGCCAGTGGCAGGCTGCCGTATCTGTCGGACCGGCTGGGCGAACTGACCCGGACGAACTCCGAGGCCCTGGTGGGCGCCCAGACCACCGACCGGCGCTACCGCAGGGCAACCGGCGAGAGGCGGGCCGACTTCACCCGCGGGGTAGCCATCACGTCCTCCGTCCACCCGGACGCCGACACCCACATCGAGCCGGTCCGCTACGGCAAGGGCTCCAACTCGATGGGCGGCCTGTCCATCCTCCAGGTCCCCTACGCCGAGAACTCCTCCCGGGTGCTGGGCTGGCTGGCCAACGCGGCCAGGCACCCCGTTCTGGTGCTGCGTTCGCTGTCGAACCGCAAGTGGTCGGAGCGGACCATCATCGGCCTGGTGATGCAGTCGCTGGACAACTCCCTGACGACGTATCTGAAGCCGGACGGCGTCGGCAAGGGCCTGCTGACCGCCCGGCAGGGCCACGGCGCGCCCAACCCCAAGCAGATCCGGGCCGCCCACGAGGGCGCGAACGCCCTCGCCGCCGAGATCAACGGCTTCGCCGGCTCCAACGTCGGCGAGCTGATGGGCACCCCGCTGACCGCCCACTTCCTCGGCGGCTGCCCGATCGGCTCCTCCCGCGAGACCGGCGTCCTCGACCCCTACCACCGGCTGTACGGCCACCCCGGCATCTCGGTCGTCGACGGTGCGGCCGTCTCGGCGAACCTGGGCGTGAACCCGTCCCTGACGATCACCGCGCAGGCCGAGCGGGCGATGTCCTTCTGGCCGAACAAGGGCGAGGCCGACCCGCGCCCCGAGCAGGGATCGGCCTACGAGCGCGTCCAGCCGGTCGAGCCGAAGTCCCCGGCCGTGCCCGCGGAGGCGTTCGGCGCGCTGCGGCTGCCGTTCCTGGGGATGCCGGCGGTGCCGCCGAAGGAGTGACCTCCTCGCACAGCCAGAGGGACCTGCGCCCCCCTCCGAGCGCAGGTCCCTGTGGCTGTCCGTACGACGCGCGGCGCCCGGATCACCGGGCGGCGCACGCCACGTCAGGTGTCGGTACCGTCCTTGCGCCGCCGTACGGCGAACACCGCGCCCGCACCCGCCACGACGGCGACACCGCCGACGAGGGCGATGACCGGCAGCGCGGAGCTGGAGCCGGTGTGCGCGAGGTTGCCGCTGCCGGTCGCCGGGGAACCGGCGCCGCCCTGCCCCTTGCTGTCCGAGTCGCTGGGCGTGGCCGTACCCGGGTCCGGGTTGGCGGAGCCGGCCCTCAGGACCTGGAAGTCGTACTGGGCCCAGCCCTCGGCGATGCAGTCCCGCTCGCCCACCCGGTCGAGGTAGGCGCCGGAGCCGAAGGAGTAGGCGTCACCGGCCCGCGCCCCGGCGTCGACGTTCAGGCGCAGCTCGACCGACCGGGAGGCGTGCGCCGCGAGCGTGGTGTCGAGGAACTCGTCGCCCGCCCAGTCGCCGTCGCCGATCCGGGTCCAGCCGTCGCCGTCCTTGAACTCCAGCTCGACGTACGGGCTGAGGAACTCCGACTCCTCCAGCTCGTAGTTCTCGACCTCGGCGTAGAGGTGGACGTCCTCGATCGGGGCGTCGGAGTCGTTGGTGACGACCAGCCGGAAGGTGTGGTGGCCGTCGCCCGCGACGATCTTGCCGGGCAGGCCCTTGATGTCCGCGGAGATCTTGGCGTCGTGGCCGGCGTCGACGTCCTCGCAGAAGGGGATGTCCGGCTCGGACGGCTCCGGGCTCGGCTCGGGCTTCTGGGACGAGCTCTCGGTGGCCGAGGGAGAGGACGTGGCCGTGGCCGTGCCGGTCGGTGTGCTGGTGCCGGTCGGAGTGCTGGTGGCCGTCGCGGTGCCGGTGGGCGTGCCTGTCCCGGTCGGCGTCCCGCTGTCGGCCGGTGTGACCGAGGCGGTGACGTTCGCCGGGTCGGCCGGGTCCGCGAAGGCGACAGAGGCGGACAGCAGGGCGAGCGGCGTCACGACCGCCGTGGCGGCGGCCGCCGCCACGGCACGGCTGAGCTTCATGCGGACCTCTGGATCACGGGTGAGCTGTGGTTTGCCCAGTTGGATCGGTGAGGCCGCTGAACGGTTGTCCCGCGATCACACAGTTTTTATGTGATCCGGGTCACTTATTGGGGGCTGAGGGGCGGGGGAGGGTGGCGGCGGGAGAGGGGGACGGTTCCCGCCGGCCGGCCCCGGGCGTCCCCGGAGCCGGCCGTTCTCTTGGGTGACCGGGCTGCTGTCCCCTGCCGTCCGGTCACGACCCTGGAGCGAGGTCCCACGACGCACGGCACGTTCCGCACGTCTCATCGCCCCAGCGAGCCACGCGTGGTTCTTCGGGCCCGCCCCTGGCTGACGCGGACAACCAGAGCAACGAAGCCGTTCGCGTGCCGTCACGCGCCGTACGGGTGAGTCGGGGGTCGAACTCAGATCCGGCCCCGGCACAGTTCGAGGAGCTTCATGGCGAGGGTGGTGCCGGGCCTGCCCAGGGCCTCGCTGTAGTGGCCGAGGACCTCCATCTCGCGGGAGAGGTTCACCCGGCGCCCGCCGGAGGTGATCCGGGCCTCCTGGATGACGGACGATACGGCCATGCGTTCCTGGATCAGTCCGATGATCCGGTCGTCCAGCGCGTCGATGCGCTCCCTGGCGCCGCTGATCACATCGGCGGCCTCGGGGGTGCGGGCGCCGGTCCTCTCGGCGGGGGTGATCGCGGGGGTGACGGTCTTCCCGGTGGCGGCGGGGGTGATCGCGGAGGGGGCGGTCTTGTCGGGGGCGGTGGTGGTCACGGGGGGCTCCTTGTGTCGGAAGGGCCGCCCCGGAGCGACAGGACCCGGAAAACGTCAGACGCCCCGGGCCTTGTCGGCCCGGGGCGCCTGGGAAGTCGCTCGGCGTCAGCTCAAGCAGCACGACCATGGCACCCGGCGGGCCGGTTGCCATAGGTAAACAGGAAGGTCGTCTGCGTGAGCATGGGGCTCAGTATGCCGCGTGGCGGGGGACGGACCAAGGCGGTTCGGATGCTGAGACGGGCGGCGGCGGGGAGTGGCGGGGGGTGGCGGAGGGCCTCCAGGGGTGCGCACACCGGCGGCCGGACCAGTCCCGCCCGCGCGTCGGTAGAATCAGCCACACAGCCCCCGCCCGACCACCAGAAGGCACCCCGTGTCAACAGCGACTCCCGCTGCCGCCGCCCCCGACACCGTCCTGGTCGTCGACTTCGGTGCGCAGTACGCCCAGCTCATCGCCCGTCGAGTCCGCGAGGCCCGGGTCTACAGCGAGATCGTGCCGAGCACCATGCCGGTCCAGGAGATGCTCGCCAAGAACCCGGCGGCCATCATCCTCTCCGGCGGCCCCTCGTCCGTGTACGAGCAGGGCGCCCCTCGTCTCGACCGCGCGCTCTTCGAGGCCGGCGTCCCCGTCTTCGGCATGTGCTACGGCTTCCAGCTCATGGCCCAGAGCCTGGGCGGCACCGTCGACAACACCGGCGCCCGCGAGTACGGCCGTACCGACCTGCACGTCTCGAAGTCGTCCTCCACGCTGTTCGAGGGCACGCCCGCCGAGCAGCACGTGTGGATGTCGCACGGCGACGCCTGCTCCGCCGCCCCCGAGGGCTTCACCGTCACGGCCTCCACGGACGTCGTCCCGGTCGCCGCCTTCGAGAACGACGACAAGAAGCTCTACGGCGTCCAGTACCACCCGGAGGTCATGCACTCCACGCACGGCCAGCAGGTCCTGGAGCACTTCCTGTACCGGGGCGCGGGCCTGAAGCCGACGTGGACCACCGGCAACGTCATCGAGGAGCAGGTCGCCGCGATCCGCGAGCTGGTCGGCGACAGGCGCGCGATCTGCGGTCTGTCCGGCGGCGTGGACTCCGCCGTCGCCGCCGCCCTCGTGCAGCGGGCCATCGGCTCCCAGCTGACCTGCGTCTACGTCGACCACGGTCTGATGCGCAAGGGCGAGACCGAGCAGGTCGAGAAGGACTTCGTCGCGGCCACCGGCGTGCACCTGAAGGTCGTCGACGCGGAGGAGCGGTTCCTGGCGGCTCTCGCCGGTGTCTCCGACCCGGAGGAGAAGCGGAAGATCATCGGCCGCGAGTTCATCCGCGTCTTCGAGCAGGCGCAGGCCGAGATCATCGCGGACGAGGGCCCGGCGGTGGAGTTCCTCGTGCAGGGCACCCTGTACCCGGATGTCGTCGAGTCCGGCGGCGGCACCGGCACGGCGAACATCAAGTCGCACCACAACGTCGGCGGCCTGCCCGAGGACCTCGAGTTCCAGCTCATCGAGCCGCTGCGCAAGCTGTTCAAGGACGAGGTCCGCATGGTCGGCCAGGAGCTCGGCCTGCCGGAGGAGATCGTCCAGCGGCAGCCGTTCCCCGGCCCCGGCCTGGGCATCCGTATCGTCGGCGAGGTCACCAAGGACCGCCTGGACCTCCTGCGCGACGCCGACGCCATCGCCCGCGAGGAGCTCACGGCCGCCGGTCTCGACCGCGAGATCTGGCAGTGCCCGGTGGTCCTGCTGGCGGACGTCCGCAGCGTCGGCGTCCAGGGCGACGGCCGCACCTACGGCCACCCGATCGTCCTGCGCCCGGTGTCCAGCGAGGACGCCATGACCGCCGACTGGTCGCGCCTGCCGTACGACGTGCTGGCGCGGATCTCCACGCGGATCACCAACGAGGTGCGCGACGTCAACCGGGTCGTCGTCGACGTGACGAGCAAGCCCCCGGGCACCATCGAGTGGGAGTAGGCGTCATGTGCGCTTGATCGTGCGCACAGGCTCACCAGGCTTCCAGATCTGGAGGACGAGGTACTTGTCGTCCTCGACGTAGGTCCGCACGACCTCCGTCAGCTCGGTGCGAAAGAGGTGGAACGGCCCCGGCGGTTCCACCTCTTTCGCGTGTGCGGCCTTCGCCGCCGGATCGTCCACCTCGAAGGCCAGCCCGCCAATGCGTACGTCGCCGCCGCCCATCCCCGTCCCCTCGCCCGGGTTCGCCTGGAGCGCGAAACGTGGGTCCCGGCGCAGGTCGAGCGCCTTCAGTGAGTCCGGCATCATGTCCAGCCACAGCTCACCGTGCAGAAAGTGAACCTCCAGGCCGGTGGTGCGGGGCGTGCCGTCCTTGCGGAGGGTGGCGAGGACATGGTGCGTGAAGGCGCCGAAACGCTGCTCGACCGTCCGGGCGAGATCGGGTTCGGCGGTGGTGAAGGTGTGCCAGTTCGCTGCCATACGGCGAGTGTGGCGCGGATACCCGACATGCGCTGTCGGGTATCCGGGTGGTCATACGCCGTGGGCCGGGCCGGGACGCAACGAGGCGGGGTGTGCGCTGCGGGCCGCAGGACGTGAGGCGCACGCCGTGCGGCAGGCGTCACGCCCTACGCGGCAGGCGTCACGCCCTATGCGGCGTCGACGCCGAGCAGGGCCGCCGCATCGCCGCCGCCCTGGGTTCCCACAAGGCCCTCGTCCTGCGCAACCACGGGCTCCTCACCGTCGGCGACTCGATCGACGCCGCCGCCTGGTGGTTCATCTCCATGGAGCGCTCCGCCCAGGTCCAGCTCACCGCCCGCGCGGCCGGGCGCCCCGTCCTCATCGACCACCGCATGGCCGTCGCCACCCGCGAACAGCTCGGCGGCGACCTGGTGGCCTGGATCAACTACCAGCCCCTGTGGCGGGACATCAGCCGAACCGAACCGGAGCTGCTGAGCTAGGGGCCACCCAGCGGGCTGGGCGTCGCAGGGCGCAGGCCGCCAAGGGGTCGGCGCCCTCCCGCAGCCGCAGCCGCAGCCGCCCCCGCCTGCGGTCGGGCTCGGGCTCGTACACCACGCCCGACACGGCCTCCAGCGGTACGGCGACCTCCCCGTACGTCTGCCGGAACAGTGACACCGAGCGGTGCAGTCCCGGGGTGATGCGGACGGTGCCGCCGTCGAAGGCCCAGGTCCCGTCCCGCTGGATGATCTCGGCCATGGGGAGATTCTCCCAGCCGGGTCATCACGTCCCGGTTCCCCTCCCTCTCCTCCCTCCCGTCCCTCCGGCCCCGCGAGGACACGCCCAAGACATTCCGGTGTCCAGGTACTGAGCGCCACCCGCCTTTCCTACGTATGGTCGATCGAGGGGTCACGTCACGTGGGCGAGAGGTGGCTGGCAGCGATGACTCACGGTTTCCATCCCAATACGCACACGCCCTATCCCGGCGGCGCCCGCGGCTGGCGCGACACCGCCTCGCAGTACGCGCTCCTTCCGCTGCGCGTCTTCCTCGGCGTCACCTTCATCTACGCCGGCCTGGACAAACTCACCGACAGCGCCTTCATGCAGGATTCCGGCGCCGGTTCCATCGGCGAGATGATGCGGAGCGTCCGGGACTCCGCCGCCATCCCGGCGATGGTCGACCTGGCCCTGGAGAGCCCCGTCGGCTTCGGCTACGCCATCGCCTTCGGGGAACTCGCCGTCGGCCTGGGCACCCTGTTCGGCCTGTTCGCCCGTCTCGCCGCACTGGGCGGTGCCCTGATCTCCCTGAGCCTGTGGCTCACGGTGAGCTGGGCCTCCGACCCGTACTACTACGGCAACGACCTCGCCTATCTGATGGCCTGGATCCCCCTGGTCCTCGCGGGTGCGCCCTACCTCTCGCTGGACGCGGTCCTGCACGCCCGACGACGGCACGACTAGTGCCCCGACAGGCAACGTTCGCCCCGTCGCGACGCCCGGCACGCCCTCTCGCCGCACCGGGCACAGACCCAAGTACATCCAGTACGAGGGCCTGCACCCGGCACACCGAGAGCACGCGCCGGACGCCGCTCCTTGACGGGCAAACGCTGCCTGCCGGGGCACTAGCCCGGCGACGGCACCGTCAGGGGGTGGTCGGGCCGGCCGCGGAGGGGTCGCCCCCGCGGCGACGGCGCATGCCGCGGCCCACCAGTCCGGCCACGCCGGCCAGACACAGGCCGCCCACGATGATCGGTATCACCACGAACCACGGCGTCTTCCAGGCGCCGCCCGCGTCACCCGCGTAGAGAACTCCCGCGGCGGCGACGGACAGACCGGCCACCAGCTTTCCCGGCCGGAACTCATGACGCAGCACGGCTCACCTCCGCTTGTCCCATACCGACCTGAAGGTCGAGTTCGAGGACGCCTGCGGCCTCGGTGCCCTTGGCCGGGGCCAGGGTCGTCTCCTTCGTCCTGCCCGCGGCCACGTCCACGTCCTGTTTGTCCTCGCCGGGCAGCTGGATGTCACCGATGCCCACCTCGATGTTCGCCTTCACGGTCACGTCCGGCGGGACGACGATCAGCAGCCGGCCCAGGCCGACCTCGGCGCTGGTGCTGACCCGCTGGCCCCGGGGGAGGTCGAGCCGCGACAGGTCCAGCGTGCCGACCCCGGTGCCGAGCTCGTACTGCGGCCGTACGTCCGCCACTGCGGCCGGGCGCCACGTCGTGCGGGTCCACTGGGTGCCGATGTCCTTGGGCAGGGCCGCCGCCGCGGCCAGCAGCCCGGCCGTGAGGACAGCGAGGAACACCGACCCGGCGCCCGTACGCCCCAGAAACGCGCTCACCGATATACCCACGCCGAGGACGATCAGCGTGCAGGCCAGTCCTGCCTGCACGCTGGTCCCCAGCGGGTGTTCCTCCCAGGTCAGCCGAATGGTCAGGGCGCCCGCGAGCAGGGCGAGCAGACAGACCCAGCCACCGATCCAGCGCTGGCCGCGGGGCCTTCGCCGTTCGGGGCGAGCGGTGCGCGGGGCCTGGGCGCCGTGCTCGTAGGCGCCGCGGCCGATGGTGACGGCGGCCGCGATGTCCCGGTCGCGGGAGTCGCGCGGCCCCCACAGATATCCGGTGCCGCCGACGTGCTTGCCGTCCTTGACGATGGGCTCGCGCCACCAGGACGGGTAGGAGGCGGGCACCGGCGGTGCCTGGGCCTCCGGCGGGGCGTCCGCGACGGCCTGGGCGGCGAGCGGGTCGGGGTCGGGGGCCCCGCGCCGCTGCGACCAGTATCCGGCGCCCGCGAGGAGGAGCGAGAGGATGACGGCGAAGGTGAGCACCCCGCCGTTGTTCATCATCGTCAGGAAGCATCCGCAGCCGACCAGCGCGAACAGCACCGCGGCGAGGGCCTGGCCGTCGACCCGGCCGGTCAGCAGCTTGCGCACCTCGTTCTCGTCCTCGTCCTCGTCCGGGAGGAAGAGCCAGGCGAAGCCGTAGAAGATCAGGCCGATGCCGCCGGTCGCGGCCAGCACGGCGAGCGTGATGCGGAAGATCACCGGGTCCATGTCGCACTGCCGGCCCAGACCCGAGCACACCCCCGCGATCATCTTGTGCTCCCGCTCGCGACGCAGCCGGCGCTTCGGCTCGGGCCCGCCGTCGGCCCCGGCCGCCTCGGCCGCGCCCGGGTCGCCGGACGGGACTGCGTCGGCGGGTTCACCAGCGGAGGCGGAGCCGACGGAGCCCGGGGGCCCGGCGTCGGCCGGCTGCGTCCCCTTCTTCTTCCGCGCGCCCGCCCGCCCGTGCGCGCCCGCGTGCCCGCCCGCGCCCGCGTGTGCGCGCGGGTCCGCGTGCGCGCCCACGCCGGTGCCCGAGGGCGGTTCCCCGCCCGCCGAGGCCGCGGGCGGGCCGGATGCGCCGCCCGTGTCGGCGCCGGCGTCCGCGGCGTGCTGGTGATCTGTCATGAGTCCATGGTGACGGCCCGGTCGGCGCGGCGGCAGTCGGTACGACCCTGGCCGGACCCTGATATCGCCCCTGAGACGGCGGGCGGGAGGCGTTCGAGGGACACGCCGGTCGAAGATCAGGGGCGTCTCGGGGGACAACCCTGATGCCCCGCCACGTCCGGCCGTGTGACCATCGATGACATGCCGGAAGCCGCAGCAGCACCCCTCGCCGAACCGCGGCCGCCGCGCAAGCTCTACCGCAGCAGCGACGGACGCTGGCTGGGTGGTGTGGCGCGGGGGCTCGCCGGGCATCTCGGGCTGCCCGTGATCTGGGTGCGGCTCGTCTTCGTCGGCCTGTTCATGGCGGACGGCCTCGGCGCGCTGCTGTACGCGGCCTTCTGGTTCTTCGTGCCACTGGGCGTCGGCGGGGTCGACGCGCAGCGGCCGCCCTCCCTGGTCACCGCGGAGACCGCGCCCGACGGCCGCCGCAGACTGGTCGCGCGCAAGCCGGACAAGGGTCAGATCGTCGCCCTGCTCCTCATGGTCGTCGTGGCCATGGTCTTCGTGGGCAATGTGAATCTGGGCAACGGCGCCAAGGCGTATCTCTGGCCGACCGTGCTGGTCGGCGCGGGCGTCGCCCTCGTCTGGCGCCAGGCGGACAACGCCCGGCGGGCCCGCTGGGTCGAGGTCGGCCGGCGCCGCCGCACGCTCAACGTGCTGCGCGCGGGGGCCGGTGTCCTGCTGGTCACGGCCGGTGTCTCCGGGGTCTTCGTCCTCCAGGGCTCCGCGTCCCACCTCGGCTCGGTCCTCCAGGCCGCACTCGCGGTCCTCGTCGGGATAACGCTCCTCGCCGGGCCCTATCTGGTGCGCATGACGCAGGACCTGTCCGAGGAACGCCTGATGCGCATCCGGGCCCAGGAGAGAGCGGAGGTCGCGGCCCATGTCCACGACTCGGTGCTGCACACCCTGACCCTGATCCAGCGCAACGCGGAGAACGCGGGCGAGGTGCGCCGTCTCGCCCGTGCCCAGGAGCGCGACCTGCGCACCTGGCTCTACAAGCCGGAGGGCACCGGCAAGGACGAGGCCGACGAGCCGACGGCGGTCGCCGACGCGGTGCGGCGCAACGCCGCGGAGGTCGAGGACAAGCACGGCGTCCCGATAGAGGTGGTCGTCGTGGGCGACTGTCCGCTGGACGACAGACTGGGGGCACAGATGCAGGCCGCGCGCGAGGCGATGGTGAACGCCGCCAAGTACGGTGGCGAGGGCGGTGCCGTACAGGTCTACGCCGAGGTCGAGGACAGATCGGTGTTCGTGTCCGTCCGGGACCGCGGCCCCGGTTTCGACCTGGACTCGATACCGGCCGACCGCATGGGCGTTAGAGAATCGATCATCGGCCGCATGGAGCGCAACGGCGGCACGGCGCGGCTGCGCGCGGTGCCCGGCGGCGGCACGGAGGTCGAGCTGGAGATGGAGAGGGCGGAGAAGACGTCATGAGCGACCCGACCGAGACGAACGGCGGCGCGGGAGCCGCGGAGACGGCCGAGAGCGCGGAGGCGTCCGGTGGGCGTCGGGTGCGCGTGGTCCTCGTCGACGACCACCGGATGTTCCGCACCGGCGTGCAGGCCGAGATCGGCCAGACCGCGCAGACCGGTGTCGAGGTGGTCGGCGAGGCGGCGGACGTCGACCAGGCGGTCACCGTCATCACGGCGACCCGGCCCGAGGTGGTCCTGCTGGACGTGCACCTGCCGGGCGGCGGCGGTGTCGAGGTGCTGCGCAGATGTGCACCTTTGATGGCGGACGCCGAGCAGCCGGTGCGTTTCCTGGCGCTGTCCGTGTCGGACGCCGCCGAGGATGTGATCGGCGTGATCCGCGGCGGCGCCCGCGGCTATGTGACCAAGACGATCACCGGGTCCGACCTGATCGCCTCCGTCTTCCGGGTCCAGGAGGGCGACGCCGTCTTCTCGCCCCGGCTGGCCGGGTTCGTGCTCGACGCCTTCGCCTCGACCGACGCTCCGCCGGTCGACGAGGACCTCGACCGGCTCACCCAGCGCGAGCGCGAGGTGCTGCGGCTGATCGCGCGGGGGTACGCGTACAAGGAGATCGCCAAGCAGCTGTTCATCTCTGTGAAGACGGTCGAGTCCCATGTCTCGGCGGTCCTGCGGAAGTTGCAGCTGTCCAACCGGCATGAGCTGACGCGCTGGGCTACGGCGCGGAGGTTGGTCTGACCGTCGGGCAGAGGAGTTCGAACCACACCTCCTTGCCGACGCCGTACTTTCTCCTGTCCGAGCCCCAGTCGTCGGCCAACGCCGCCACCAGCGCGAGTCCCCTGCCCGACTCGTCGTCCGGGGACGCGGTGGCGGGTGTCGGCAGCGTGTCGCCGGCGTCCGTCACCGTGACGCGGACCCGGTCCTCCGAGACCACGCAGCGTGCCCAGATCTCCCGGCCGGGCGGGACCTTCGCGTGGCGGTACGCGTTCGTCATCAGCTCGCTCAGGAGTAGTTCCGCCGTGTCCGTCACCTCCTGCGGCAGCTCCCAGGAGGCCGCCTGTTCGCGGAACAGCGCGCGTGCCCTGCCCGCGCTTCGGGCGTGACGCGGCAGTCGCCACTCGATGTCCTTCGGGGCGGCCGTCGTGGGGGGCTGGGGCCACGGGGTCTGCATGCGCGGTTCATTCCTTGCGTCGAAGTTCTCGAATTCGGCCAGATCACCGTCCCGGGTCGCGCGTAGTCTCACGAGTAACGGCTCGGGTACAGCGGGTGGTTGTACCCGGCGTGGTCCCGGCGGAGGTGTGCGTGTCGACCGAGGTGAACTCCCAGCCGCCGATCGCCTGGCGGTACTGCGGCAGCCAGATCAAGATGTGGCGCACGGATGCCGGTGTCGGGCGGGAGGCGCTGGCCAAGGAGGCCGGCTACGACTACGAGTACGTCAAGTCGATGGAGAACGGGCGGCGTCGCCCGACACTGCGGTTGTTGCAGGTCGCGGACCAGGTGTGCGGGGCGGGTGGGAAGCTCGTTGCGGCTCAGGAGTATCTGAAGCCGGAGCCGTTTCCGGCGCGGTCGCAGGAGTTCATGGCCATCGAGGCCGAAGCGATCGGCTTCACGTGCTATGAGCCGCTGCTCATTCCGGGCTTGTTGCAGACGGAGGATTATGCGCGGGCGCTGATCGGGGGCAGTTGTCCTCCCCTGGACGATGAGACGGTTGCCGAGCGCGTGGCTGCGAGGCTGCGCCGTCAAGAAGCGCTGAGTCGACGGATCGGCGTGCTTTACAGCTTCCTGATCTATGAAGCCGCGTTGCGGACAGATCTCGGTGGCAGGGACGTCATGAGGGCGCAGCTCATGCATCTCCTCGAAGTGGGCCAGATGCGCAACGTGTCGGTTCAAGCGCTACCTGTCGGCCGCTGCAACGGTGTTGCCCTCGCTGGACCCATTGTTCTGCTGGAATCACCGGAGCATGACACCTTCGCCTACGTTGAAGGGCCGGAGGTGAGCGTGTTGCACGCCAGTCCGGACAAGGTGAGTGCACTGAACCAAAGGCATGCCATGATCCGCATGCATGCCCTCAGTATTGAGGAGTCAGCCGAGTTCATCGGAGGAGTGGCGGAGGAGCTATGAGCGACAGCCTGGTGTGGTTCAAGTCCAGCTACAGCGATGACCAGGGCGGCAACTGCCTCGAAGTCGCCCTCGACTGGAGGAAGTCCAGCTACAGCGATGACCAGGGCGGCGCGTGCCTCGAAGTCGCCCCCTGTCCCGGCACCGTCCACGTCCGGGACTCGAAGCTCGGGGCCCGGAGCCCCCGGTTCGCTGTCGCCGGGGCGGCCTGGACCGCGTTCGTCGCCCACGCCCGTACCGGCGCTTGAGCTTCGAGCGTCAAGGGTCGAGATCCGAGCGCTGTTTGCGAGGAATGGGTGGTTGGTCTTAACCCACCACCCACCCTCCCGTGCGCCACGGGCGCTCCTCGTTCAGCGCTCAACTGGCGCCTGTACCAGGCTTCGTGACTTTTCGTGACCAGCTTGCGACGCACTGTCCACACCCTCTAGCGTTCGCAGCAACAAACAACCCCGGTCGGGTGCTACCAACACCCGCCGGGGTCTCACCCCAAGATCGAAAGAGCGATCTCGTGGCTTGCGAAAACTCTAGCGCCGCCCTCCCCGCCTCCGCACACCCCACGGCCAACCCGGGCTACGGAAAACGAACCGTCCCGGTCCAGCCCGGCACCGCCTCCCGCGCCGCCGCGGACTTCTCGCACCTCCCCGCCCGCGAGGCGTACATCGCCGCGTTCGTCGACCGGCTGCCCGACGGCGCCGCCATGGACATCAAGAGCCTCGCCAAGGTCCTGCCGCTGTACGGCCAGCAGGCGGTCCGCAGCGCCCTCAACGCCCTGTCGCGGGCCGGTCACCTGCACCGCGCCCGGGGCCTGGCCACCACCAGTGAGAGCGGCACCCGATGGGTCTTCCGGACCTACTGGTCCCGCACCGCTCGGGACGACACCTGGTGGGCGGCCTGCCTGGGAGCCGGTGAGGTTCCCGAGAGGCCATCCGATGCGCCCGTCAACCCGACGCCCGCGCACACCACCCCATCCGCCGACGCGCCGGACCCGCCCGCGGTGGCCGAGTGCCACGCCACCACCGCCTACCGCGTCCTCGCCCGGCTCGGCAGCCATGAACCCCGGCTCGCCCTGTCCGCCGCCGACTGCGAGGCTCTGACGGACCTGGTCGTCCCCTGGCTGGAGCGTGGTGCGAGCACCGTCTACCTGATCCGGGCCCTGACCGGCGGTCTGCCCGACAGCGTCCACATGCCGCGTGCGTTCGTGGCCCGGCGGCTGCGGGACAAGCTGCCGCCCGAACCTGCGCCCGTACCTGCGCCCGTACCCGACCCCGCCGTTTCGCCGGAGGAGGCGTCCGACGGCGGGCCGTGCACGGCACCCACAGCCACACCCGCACGCCGTCTCATGCCCGAGTGCACCGAGTGCGGTGTGCCAGGACGCCCGGCAGCCTTCGTCGGAGGCCTGTGCCGGGGCTGCCGTACAGTCACCGGCCGTACAGTCACCGGCCGTGCGGTCACCGGCCTTACAGTCACCGGCCGTACGGCCACCGAGGGCGCGGCGCCCTGGAGGCACGGCCCCCGCTCACGCCACCCGGGTCGCTCCCGCGAAGGGCATCTCGTCGATCGGGGCCACCCGGACCGGGGCGGAGGGGTTGGGGGCGTGGATCATCTGGCCGTTGCCGACGTAGATGCCGACATGGCTGACGGCGGAGTAGAAGAACACCAGGTCGCCGGGCTGGAGTTCGGAGCGGGAGACGCGGCGGCCGGCGCCGATCTGGGCGTAGGTCGTGCGGGGCAGTTCGATGCCCGCGGAGCGGTAGGCGGCCAGGACGAGGCCGGAGCAGTCGAAGGCGTTGGGGCCGGTGGCGCCCCAGACGTAGGGGCTGCCGAGCTTGCTGTACGCGTAGGAGACGGCGGCCGAGGCGCGTGAGGTGGGGGCGGCGGGCGCGGCGGCCGAGCCGGGTGCCCACAAGGGGTCGCGGGCGGTCGTCGCGTCGCGCGAGGCGCGGGCCGGGTCGGTGGCGGTGCCGGTCGCGCTGAGGCGGCCGCGCTCCTCGGCGGTGAGCTGGGACAGCAGCCTGCGGGCCGTTTCCAGCTTGCCGGTGACTGTCGTGCGGTGCCGTTTCAGCTCTGCCTGGCGCGACTTCAGCGAGGTCAGCTGGATCCGTGCGGCGCCGCGCAGCTGCTCGATCTCGCGGAGCTGTTCGCGGACGCGGTGCACGGCGGCGGACTGGCGGTCGCCTGCGCGTTCGGCGAAGGCGGCGTGGTCGAGGAAGGTGTCGGGGTCGTCGGACAGGGCGAGGCGCAGGGCGGGATCGAGGCCGCCCTGGCGGTACTGGGCCGCGGCGATCGAACCCAGGGCGTCCCGGGCCGCGTTGAGGCGGTCCTCCTCACGGGCCGCCTCGTCGCGCAGCTCCTTGAGCCGCTGCTCGGCGGTGTCGGCCTTCTCCTTTGCGCCGTTGTACTTCTCGGTGGCCACCTCGGCCTCCTGATACAGCTTGTCCACCCTGGCCTTGACCTGTGCCGGGGTCAGTTCCGGGGCGGCCTGTCCGACGCCCTCGAAGGCGGTCGCGCCGGCGGCCCCGGCGAGGGCGAGGGTGGCCGCGGTACGGAGGGTGTTGCCGCCGACGAAGCGCTGTCTGGACTTTCGGTGCGCTGCCACGTGGACCTGCACGTCCTTTCCTGTGCCCGCCGGGATGTCCCCGCGGGGCGCGGGGACCGTACGGCCGCCAGGGGGAGCGGCGTGCGGGGCGCCGGGTGACGTCCCGCGGGTCCGGCGGCGCCCGCACAGGGGGAGCGAGTGCCGCCGGACCTTCTCGGCGGTGGCGTCCGGCTGCCGCCCCTGGCCCGGGCGGCGGTGGGGAGCCGGTCACCTGGAGCAGGACGTTAGACCCGAGAGTGACGACTCGGTAACGCGATGTGCGGAAGTGCCGGGAGCGGACCGGTAGGTGACCGCATATGACCGGGGACTGGGACCGGGGCGCTCGACTTCACGGACTGCGATGACCGAAGTCGGTGTTCCGGGGCCCGTGGGCGAGGCCGGGTGCTATGGAACGCATATATGCAGGGGCGGGCAGGCCGGTGTGAGAGGGCGGGCGGGCCCTGGTTAGGCTCCGGCCTCATGGACGTACTCATCCATCTCTTCGTGGGCCTGCACATCATCGGCATCGCCTCGCTCCTGGGCGGCTTCCTCACCCAGATGAAAGCGATGGGCCGGGGCACCGCGCGCTTCGTCCCGGCGATGCTGCACGGCGCCCTGACGATGCTGGTCACCGGTGTGATCCTGGTCGGCCTCAACCAGGCCGACGACCAGCCGGTGAACAACATCAAGGTGGGCGTGAAGCTGGCCCTGCTGATCGTGATCCTGGGCCTCGTCTATGTGAAGCGGGACGAGGAGACGGTGGACAAGCGCCTGTTCGGGCTGGTCGGCCTGCTGACCACGGTGAACGTCTTCATCGCCGTGCTCTGGACCTGACCCCTTCCGAAGCGTGCCGCGGGGCCCGGTCGCCGCGCAGCTCGGCCCGCGCCGCCGCGACGGCCAGGACGGCCACCGCCAGCCAGACGGCCATGGCGATCCACAGCAGCACCTGCCCCGGGCCCTTGAGCCACGGGATGTCGACGGCGGCGGACACGGACAGCATCGCCGCCGCCGTCATGCCCATCGGGAAGACGGTGCACCAGCGTCTGACGTCGTAGCCCGGCCGCGGCCACCCCACCTCGGCGGCGAGCAGGACCGCGTAGCAGGCGACGTCGAGCACGAGCAGGGTGAGGGTGACCGAGCGCAGGACGTCGAAGTCGTCCTCGTTCCACAGGTAGAGCCGCGCGCTGTCGGCGGCGATCAGCTTCGACCCGGCCAGCGCGGAGACGGCCAGTGCGCCGCCCGCGATCCAGTGGTCTCCGGCTCCCTCGGTCACCTGGCGCAGATCGAAGCGGGCCAGCGCGAAGCCGTACCCGACCAGGCCGCACCAGAACAGCACCATGGCGGCGCGCGCGAGCCAGCCCACCGCCTCCGCCCCCGCCAGGGTCGCCCCCAGCACGGCGAGCCCCTGCGTGGCCACGCAGCCCAGGAACACCGCTCCCGGCATCCGCTGCTTCCAGTGCCCGACCACGTCCACCAGCAGCAGCGGCCACAGCAGCGCGGCCAGCGCCAGCAGCGCGTAGGCCAGGGACTGCCAGCCCAGCGTGGAGAAGCGGGTACCCAGCACGGTCGTCGCGGCCACCGCCGTGAGCGCCGCCGGGGACCCCGCCTCGTCGAGCCACCGCTGCCGCTCCCGCAGCAGCCGTACGACGAAGTCGGCCGCCAGTCCCAGCCAGGCGAGGCAGGCCAGGACGAGCAGGATCCGCGACAGCGCCTCGTAGCCGGACAGATGCAGTCCGACCGACAGGATGCCGGTCGCCATCACGGCGGCCCCGGCCGCGGGCGGACGCCGCGCCCACCAGGCGCGCAGGGAAGTGGTGGTACCGGGCATGCGCCCGATGCTAGGAACCAGCCCGCGCCGCGCACGCGGGCCACGCGCGCAGGCGCGGACGAATCCAAGCGGTCCCGCCGAACAGCCCACACCGGCCGCGCCCGGGCCCGCCTCCGCCCACGCGCGCGTGCCGGGCGCACGGCCCTTCACGCGCGCGTGCCGAAAGGAAACGACGCCCTCACGCGCGCGTGAGGGCGGAAACGATGCCCTGCACGCGCGCGTGGCGAACCGTTCGGCCCTCACGCGCGCGTGCCGCGCTCGTTCGTCAGGCCGGCCGCACCACGCTGTGGATCGAGGACTCGCCGTCGTAGTAGATCGACTCCTCGCGGACGTAGGCACCCGGCTTCGGGGCGTGGATCATCATGCCGTTGCCGATGTAGAGGCCGACGTGGCTGATGTCGTCGTAGAAGAAGACGAGGTCGCCGGGCTGGGCGTCGGCCAGGGAGACCGTGGTGCCCGCGCCGACCTGGTCCCAGGTGGTGCGCGGGAGGTCGACGCCGGCGGCCTTCCAGGCGGCCTGGGTGAGGCCGGAGCAGTCGTAGGAGTCGGGCCCGGTCGCGCCCCACACGTACGGCTTGCCGATCTGGGTGCGGGCGAAGGCGAGCGCCTTGTCGGCCTTCGAGGAGTACGAGGAGTCCGGCGCGGGCGTGGACGGCGTCTCGGAAGTGGAGGGCGACGGGCTCGGCTCCGCCTCCTGCTGGGCCGCGGCCTCGGCGGCCTCCCGCTCGCGCTGCTCCTCGGCCTGCTGCGCGGCGAGCTCGGCGGCCTTGCGGGCGGCCTCCTCGCGCTGCTTCTCCTCGATGGCCGCGAGCCGGGCCTTCTCCTCGGCGGTCAGCTGCGACAGCAGCTCGCGCGCGTCGGAGAGCTTCTTCTGGACGGTGGCCTTGGCCGTCTTCAGCTCGGTCTGCG
The DNA here is from genome assembly GCF_040612135.1 of Streptomyces sp. NPDC006458. Lineage (NCBI taxonomy): Bacteria > Bacillati > Actinomycetota > Actinomycetes > Kitasatosporales > Streptomycetaceae > Streptomyces > Streptomyces sp. NPDC006458. The sequence goes on from NZ_JBEXPR010000026.1 coordinate 70,278, forward strand.
AGTCGGTCAGCGTCGCGAGGCTCTCGGTGGCCTCACGGCGCTTCTCCATGGTCGCGGACTGCTGGGTGACGTAGTCGTCGACCGCATCCTTCTGACGGCCGGTCAGACGGTCCATCAGCTGGCTCTGGTCGAAGTAGTCCTGCGGGGTGTCGGCGAGCAGGAAGGTCGCCGTGTCGGGCGCGGCGGCGCCGGTGCGGTACTGGGCGGCGGCGAAGGAACCGAGTTCCTCGCGCGCCTCGTTGAGCTTCTGGGTGCGCTCGGCCACGTCGTCCAGGAGGGTGTCGACGCGCTTGCGCTGCTTGGTGGTCCGCTCCTTGGCGGAGTTGTACTTCTCGGTCGCCGACTCCGCCTGACGGTAGAGATCGTCGACCTTCTTCTCGACTTCCTCCAGGCTCGGCCGGTCGTCGTCCGAGGGGGCGGCGTTGGCCGTCTGGGACAGCAGGGCCACGGAGGTGAGGGCCGCCGTGGCCAGGGCGGGGGTCCGTATGCCTGCGACACGCGTCCCGGCGGGACGCGGCTTGCGGTGCGACGCCAAGAGAGGCGACTCCTTCCATCGGCCGCCTACCGAGTTAGCTGTCGGGTTCGGGCGGGTGGTTCGGAAGGGTTGCCCTACGGCTCGCTCCCGTGCGGGAGTGGGCCGATTCACCCCGGGATCGTTGGGTCCCCGGCTCCGGGCGTACCGGACTCGGCGGAGGCGGTACGGCCCGGCGTCGTTCGCCGGAGGGGGTCGTACGGCCTGCCCGGAACCGTAGCCAACTCGTGTGGTGCGTGTGAAGGTTGGTGGGTGATATGCCCGATACATTTTTGTGACCTCGACCTGGGCGGTCCGGTATCGGCGCTGGCGGTGTCAGCGAGGTCACGTAGGGTGGCGGCCGGGGAGTTCCCGGGACGGCAACCGGTTGTCAGTGGGGCCGCCTAGACTCGGAGAGCGATGAGCAGCCTCTTTGACGACAGCTTCCTGGCGAACCTCCAGGCCCCTCGCGGGCACGAGGAGGAGCACCCGCCGCCGCCCGAGGACGAGCATGCTCCGGAGCCCGTTCCGGAGGATCTGTTCGGCGGGAAGTTCGACGTGCCCCCGGACCGGGACGAGTACTACCGCGACGGCGCCCCGCGGCCGGTGATCGACGCGGCGGCACTGCTGGACGGGCTGAACGACAACCAGCGGGCCGCGGTCGTCCACTCCGGCTCCCCGCTGCTCATCGTGGCCGGTGCCGGCTCCGGCAAGACCCGTGTGCTCACCCACCGCATCGCCCATCTGCTCGCCGAGCGGGACGTGCACCCGGGCCAGGTCCTCGCGATCACCTTCACCAACAAGGCCGCGGGCGAGATGAAGGAGCGCGTCGAGCAGCTCGTCGGCCCGCGGGCGGGCGCGATGTGGGTGATGACCTTCCACAGCGCGTGCGTGCGCATCCTGCGCCGCGAGTCCAAGAAGCTCGGCTTCACGTCGTCCTTCTCGATCTACGACGCCGCCGACTCCAAGCGACTGATGGCCCTGGTCTGCCGCGACCTGGACCTCGACCCCAAGCGCTTCCCGCCGAAGTCCTTCAGCGCCAAGATCAGCAACCTGAAGAACGAGCTGATCGACGAGGAGGACTTCGCCGCCCAGGCCGCCGACGGCTTCGAGAAGACCCTCGCCCAGGCCTACGCGATGTACCAGTCACGGCTGCGCGAGGCGAACGCCCTCGACTTCGACGACCTGATCATGACGACGGTCAATCTGCTGCGCGCCTTCCCGGACGTCGCCGAGCACTACCACCGCCGCTTCCGGCACGTCCTGGTCGACGAGTACCAGGACACCAACCACGCCCAGTACGCACTGGTGCGCGAGCTGGTGGGCACCAGGGAGCACCCGGTCGACGTACCGCCCAGCGAGTACGACGTGCCGCCCGCCGAGCTCTGCGTCGTGGGTGACGCCGACCAGTCGATCTACGCCTTCCGCGGCGCGACCATCCGCAACATCCTCCAGTTCGAGGAGGACTACCCGGACGCGACGACGATCCTGCTGGAGCAGAACTACCGCTCCACCCAGACGATCCTCTCCGCGGCCAACGCGGTCATCGAGCGCAACGAGTCCCGCCGCCCCAAGAACCTGTGGACCAACGCGGGCGCGGGCGCGCAGATCACCGGCTATGTCGCCGACACCGAGCACGACGAGGCGCAGTTCGTCGCCGACGAGATAGACCGCCTCACGGACGCGGGCGAGGCCAAGGCCGGGGACATGGCGGTCTTCTACCGCACCAACGCCCAGTCCCGTGTCTTCGAAGAGGTCTTCATCCGGGTCGGCCTGCCCTACAAGGTCGTCGGCGGTGTCCGCTTCTACGAGCGCAAGGAGGTCCGGGACGTCCTGGCCTATCTGCGGGTGCTGGCCAACCCGGAGGACTCCGTCCCGCTGCGGCGCATCCTCAACGTGCCCAAGCGAGGCATCGGCGAGCGCGCCGAGGCGATGATCGACGCCCTGTCCCAGCGGGAGAGGATCAGCTTCCCGCAGGCGCTCAAGCGAGTCGACGAGGCGTACGGCATGGCCGCCCGGTCGACCAACGCGGTCAAGCGGTTCAACACGCTGATGGAGGAACTCCGGACGATCGTGGAGTCCGGCGCGGGACCGGCCACCGTCCTGGAGGCCGTCCTCGAACGCACCGGGTATCTGGCCGAGTTGCAGGCCTCCACCGACCCGCAGGACGAGACCCGCATCGAGAACCTCCAGGAACTCGCCGCCGTGGCACTGGAGTTCGAGCAGGAGTCGGAGGAAACCCCGGGCGGGCTGTCGGACTTCCTGGAGCGTGTCGCGCTGGTCGCCGACTCCGACCAGATCCCCGACGAGGACGAGGAAGGCTCCGGCGTCATCACCCTGATGACCCTGCACACCGCCAAGGGCCTGGAGTTCCCCGTCGTCTTCCTGACCGGCATGGAGGACGGCGTCTTCCCGCACATGCGGGCCCTCGGCCAGACGAAGGAGCTGGAGGAGGAACGCCGCCTCGCCTACGTCGGCATCACGCGCGCGCGTGAGCGGCTGTATCTCACGCGCTCGACGTTGCGCAGCGCGTGGGGGCAGCCGTCGTACAACCCGCCCTCCCGCTTCCTGGAGGAGATCCCGCCCACGCATCTGCAGTGGAAGCGCACGGGGGCGACCGCGCGCGTCTCCTCAGGCCCGGTCTCCGGGATCGCCGCTTCGCTGTCCTCCTCCCGCTCGCGCTCCTCGGCGGCGGGTGCCTCGGGCTTCGCCACCCGCCGCACCTCGGAGCAGCCGGTCGTCGGGCTCGCGGTCGGCGACCGCGTCACCCACGACCAGTTCGGGCTCGGCACGGTGATGGCAGTCAAGGGCACCGGCTCCAACGCCGAGGCGACGGTCGACTTCGGCGACGCCAAGCCGAAGCGGCTGCTGCTGCGGTACGCCCCGGTGGAGAAGCTCTGACGGAAGACCACGAAGAGGCCCCGCCGTGCGTCGTCCGGCGGGGCCTCTTCGTGGTCCGCGTGCTTTTCGTGCGGGGAAGCAGGTGTTACGACGGCTCCAGGCCGTGGCTGCGCAGCCAGGACAGCGGGTCGATCGACGAACCGCCGCCGGGACGCACCTCGAAGTGCAGGTGCGGGCCGGTGGAGTTGCCCGAGTTGCCGGAGTAGGCGATCGTGTCGCCGGCCTTCACGGTGGAGCCGAAGGAGACCTGGTAGCTGGAGAGGTGGCAGTACCAGGTCTCCGTGCCGTCCATCGCCGTCACGATCACCATGTTGCCGTAGGCGCTGTTCCACTGCGTCCGCACGGTGCCGTCCGTCGCGGCCATCACCGGAGTGCCGTACGAGACGGGGAAGTCGATACCGGTGTGCACGGACATCCAGTTGACACCGGACTGGCCGTAGTAGGCGCTGAGTCCGTGCTGGGCGACCGGCAGCGCGAACTTGGGACGCAGCCGCTCCTTGCGGGCCGCCTCCTCCGCCGCGCGCTTCTTCTCCAGGTCCTGCTGCGCCTTGAGGTCGATGCGCTCCTGGGTGCGGCTGGCGCGGTCGGCGAAGTCGTCGGCCTCGGCGCTGAGGCTCTCCAGCTGGGTGTCCAGCTTGTTGTTGGCGGTGGACGGCTTGACCGGCGCCGCGTCCGCGGCGGTCGTCGTGGCGTCATTGCTGTCGCCGCCGGTCAGGTTGCCCACCGAGGCCGCGGCGATCCCGGCGACGCCCATCACGCACGCCGAGGGAACGGCGATCGTCAGCAGCGCGGAGCGCTTGGCGGGCGTACGGCGTCGGGAGCGGGCCGCGCCGCGGGTGGCCGCGCGTGGCGCGGGCAGGGGCGTGGCCTCCTCCTGGTCGTCCAGGAGGCTCACGGCGGGCAGTTCCCCGGTGTCGCCCGGGTCGCCGTGGTCGTACCCGGTCTCACCGTCGTACGCGGCCTGTTCGTGCGGCTCGTACCCGGCCTGGTCGTCGTACCCGGCGTGCCCGTCGTGCGCGGTGTGCTCCTCGTACGAGGTCTGTTCGTCGTGGGCGACCTGCTCGAAGGTGGCGGTGGCCTGCTGGTCGAAGGGCAGCTCGTACTCGGCGGCGGCCGTGCCGTCGGAGTTCCACTGCGTGGCGTCGTAGGCGCCGGTGTCGGAGCCGTGGGTGCCCCAGTGCCACTGCTGGGTCTGGTCGGCGGGGACGGCGGACTGGTCGGGCTGGAGCCAGGCGCTCGCGTCCCACTGTCCGCTGGTGTCGGCGCCGGTGGCCTGCGGCGGCACGAGAGGCAGCTGCTGGTCGCCGGTGGCCCAGGCCGTGGCGTCGTAGGCGCCCGTGTCGTACGTGGCGTGGTGCTGGGCCGCGTACGCGTCGTAGTGCGGGCTCTGGTGGCTGCCGGTGGACCAGTGGGTGCTGTCGTGGGCGCCGGTGTCGTGGCCGGGCATGGTGCCGAAGAGGGGGTCCGCGGCGTAGGTCCCGGTGGCGTGGCCACCGGCCGCGAAACCGTTCGCGTCGTAGGCGCCGTATGTGGTGAAGTCGCCGTACGGGGCTTCCTGGGTGCCGTACGACGCATAGTGCGACGAGTCGGCGTCGGAAGCCGAGGCCGGGGTGGTCATGGTCCCCGACGGGTGACGGTCGTTCACCAACTTCTCTTTCGCCTCGACAACAGGGGCTGCCAGAGCAGTGCGGCGACTGTACCCGGCGGTATGCGGGCACGACAATCTTCCTCAGGTTTCGCGTGCGCAGGAAACGGGCATTCGGCCGCCTTTCGGTGGACTGTGGGCACGACTTTGGCCTTGTGTTCGATAACCGTTCGACTTCTGGCCCTCGTCGAGTACCTCTGCGAGGGCCCTCCGGGGGCTTCGAGCGGTCTCCGGAGGGTGGGTGTCCGTTCAGTCGACAGGTCAAGTTGCCCGAGTGAACCAGTGGTTGCCGATCGGTGTTCAGGCCGTCGTCAGGCCACGGTCAGTCCGCCGGCGCCGGCCGTCGCGGCCGTCGCGGCCGTCGCGGCCGTCGAGGCCGTCGAGGCCGGGGCGTCCGCGCTCTCCAGGGCCCGCCGTATCCCCTCGGCCACGGCCGGGTGCACCGGCAGTGCGAGGTGGCCGATCCCGGTCACCTGCACGTTGTGCGCCAGCAGGTCGGGGTGGTCGATGCGGGCGGCCTCCAGCGGGTCCATCACATGGTCGAGGTCGCTCCAGAAGCTGACGAACCGCGTACGGCAGCCCGGGGCCGGCCGGGACAGCTCCTCTATGACCTGTGAACCCGGGCGCATCTGGCGCACGATCGGATGCGCGTCCGCCAGCGGCGCGACCCGGGTGCCGGAGTGCGGGGTGCCCAGCGTGACCAGGGTGCGCACCCGCAGATCGCCGCCCAGTCGCTGCGCGTAATAACGCGCGATCAGTCCGCCCAGGCTGTGCCCGACGATGTCGACCCGCCCGCTGCCGGTGCGCTCGCAGATCTCCTCGATGTGCCGGCCGAGCAGCTCCGCGGCCGCGCGGATGTCGCAGGTGAGCGGAGAGTAGTTGAGCGACTCGATCCGCGGGTGGCCGTGCTGGGCCAGGGAACGGCGCAGCAGCAGGAACACCGAGCGGTTGTCCATGAAGCCGTGCAGCAGCACGACCGGCGTCCGCTCCCGCGTGGGCAGCCGGGGCGGGTCGCCGGAGCTCTCGCCGCCGGACGGGCCGGACGTGGGCTCGGGGCGGCGCTCCGCGGTGATTCCGGAGGGGTAGAGGAGCAGATGGCCGCCGAGGATCGCCAGTTCCAGGGCGGTCGCCTTCAGCAGGGCCACGGACAGACCGGTGAGTCTGCCGGGCAGAAGATGCCTGTACAGCGACTGAAGGCGCAACAGGTCCAGGACCTTCATGACCGACCTCCCCTCGGCGCACGAAGAACGGCTCTGTCCCCCGTAAGCCTGCGTGGAGAGCCATGGCGAGTGTGGTGGGCCGGGTCCGGGCGGAGTGCGTGTCCGGAGCGCGGTGGCTGGCGCGGACGGCGCCGGTGGTCTGGTGAGGTTCTCCGCCGGTTCGGCGGCCTCGTCGCGGCTCTCCTGGCGCGTGTTCCGGCCGTGTGCGCGGTCCTTCGGCCGCTGGGTGCCGCGGCGGTTGGGCCGCCATGGCTCGGAACAGTGCGCGGCGAATATGTCCCACGTGTGATTTCCCCCTCGGTTCCTCCGCGAAACTGCCGGTTGCGGGATGTCGGCGATAACGTTCGTTCACTTTCCTGGTCGACGAGGTCCGGATCGTCCGTGCCGTGGCGGCGCCGCCCTTGGGTGAAGGCGGGGCCGCAGAGGCGTCCGCCCCGTGTATATGTGATCTGCGTCACATGTTCGGGGTGTCGGATGTGTGCGGTACTTGTCGTTACGGATGGATGTAGTCGCTTCATGGAGGCAGTGATGGGTGTGGCAGCCGGTCCGATCCGCGTGGTGGTGGCCAAGCCGGGGCTCGACGGCCACGATCGCGGAGCCAAGGTGATCGCTCGGGCGCTGCGCGACGCCGGTATGGAGGTCATCTACACCGGTCTCCACCAGACCCCTGAGCAGATCGTCGACACGGCGATCCAGGAGGACGCCGACGCGATCGGGCTGTCCATCCTCTCGGGTGCCCACAACAGGCTCTTCGCCGCCGTGATCAAGCTTCTCCGCGAGCGCGACGCCGAGGACATCCTGGTCTTCGGCGGCGGCATCATCCCGGAGGCGGACATCGCGCCTCTGAAGGAGAAGGGCGTCGCCGAGATCTTCACCCCGGGCGCCACGACCGCGTCCATCGTGGACTGGGTCCGCGCCAACGCCCGCCAGCCGACCGGGGCGTAGCGCTCCGGGCCGCCGCGCGCCGGCTGGTGCACGCGCGCGAGGCCGTCGCCGCGCGGCTGCCGTGCGCGGGGAAGTGAGCCGCCGGGGCGGGCTGTGATCCGGCCGGGGCGGGCTGTGATCCGGCCCGGCGGAAGAGGCCGTGCGCGGTCAGGCGCCGGTGCACGCGCGCGAGGCCGTCGCCGCGCGGCCGCCGTGCTCGGGGAAGTGATCCGCCGGGGCGGGCCGTGATGCGGCCCGGCGGAAGAGGCCGTGCGCGGTCAGGTGCCGTGCCCCGGGCCGGGCGGCGACGTCAGCTCCCGCGTCATCGCCGCGCGCAGCCGCAGAGTGGAGACCAGGCGCTGGAAGGCCTCGGCCCAGTAGCCGCCGGCGCCGGGTGAGGCGTCCTCCGGTTCCTCCGGTATCGCCAGCAGGGCATCGAAGCGGCTCGCCTCCGCCGGGTCCAGACAGCGCTCGGCCAGGCCCATGACCCCGCTGAAACTCCAGGGATAACTCCCCGCGTCCCGTGCGATGTCGAGCGCGTCCACCACGGCCCGCCCCAGCGGCGGCGCCCACGGCACCGCGCACACGCCGAGCAGCTGGAACGCCTCCGACAGCCCGTGTGTCGCGATGAACCCGGCCACCCAGTCGGCCCGCTCCCCGGCGTCCAGGGTGCTCAGCAGCCTGGCCCGCTCGGCCAGCGACACCGCTCCGGGGCCGCCCGCCTCGGGTGCGCCCGGGGCGCCGAGCAGCGCCCGCGACCAGGTCGCGTCCCGCTGCCGCACCGCCGCCCGGCACCAGGCCGCGTGCAGTTCCCCCTGCCAGCCGTCCGCGACCGGCAGCGCCACGATCTCGCGCGGAGTGCGCCCGCCGAGCCGCCCCGGCCAGCTGCTGAGGGGCGCGGCCTCCACCAACTGGCCCAACCACCATGAGCGTTCACCCCGTCCCCCGGGAGGCTTGGCCACGACACCGTCTCGCTCCATGCTCGGATCGCATTCGTGGGGCGCTTCAACACCGATCGTGACCGGCTGGAGCGTGTGGTCCAGCGCCACACATGCCATGGCTCTCACCGCCATCCGCGCGGCGAGTGCCGACAGCGGCAGCGCCGACAGCAACTCCGCCGCCGTCGCACGCACATTGCGGCTCCTGTCGTCCAACGCCCGCTCCAGGAAGGGCTCGTCCCGCGCGTCCAGTCCCATCCGCAGCGAGTCAAGGAACATCAGCCTGTCCTCGGCCCGCTCCGTCGCCCAGGTCGAGGCGAGCAACTCGCGCGCGGCGGCCGGTTCCCGGGACCGCATCGCCGCCAGCAGCGCGACCCGCTCGGCGAACAGCCCCTCCTGCCACAGCCGCCGCAGCCGGTCCGGCTCGTCGAGGCGGGGCAGAGCGGCGCCGCCCCAGGGCGTGGCCCGCAAGGCGAACCGCCAGTCCGGATTGAGCCGCGCCAGCCACAGGGCGCGCCCGCCCGCGAAGGCCAGCACCGCCGGCCGCAGGTCCGTACGGCCCCGCGCCGCGTCCAGCAAGGCGGGCAGCAGCACCGGGGGCGCCGCGTAGCCGTGGGCGTTCGCCAGGGCGAGCCACTGGGGGAGCAGCTCCATCAGGTCGGGCGCCGCACCGCGCCGTCCGCCGCCCGCCGTCATCGCCCGGTCCGCGAGCAACGCCGCGAGACGCCGGGCCGCCGCGGCGGGCAACGCCGGGCGCGGGTCCGCCGGAGCCGGTTCCGGCCGCCGTGCCGCCCGCGCGGGCCGCAGCCCCGCCCGTCTCCGTACGGTCTCGCGGGCGGCCGTGTCCAGGAGGACGAGGGGGGCGGAGCCGGTCGTCGCGCCCGGTCCGACAGGTGACCTACGGCGGTCCGTGCCGAGCAGGGCCGTGGTGACGAGCTCCTCCCAGACGCCCGGCTCGGGCGTGTCCGCTGGAGCGGGTGGCCTGGTCATGGGCTGCTTCCTTTCGACGGGCGAGCGGTGGGCGCGGGCGGGCGGTGGGCACGGGCGGGAGAGGCGCGCGGGCGGGCCGGGGCACGGGCGGGAGAGGCGCGCGGGCGGGCCGGGGGACGGGCGGGCCGGGGGCACAAATGGGTCGGGGGTCGGCCGGGCGCACAGGTGGGCGCCGGTTCGAGGTGCCTTGACGGACCAGCGGGGCTTCGGTGCTCCGCGGAACCTCCGCGCCTCGGGCTCAGTGCCCCAGCAGGCAGCGTTCGCCCCGTAGCGGCGCCCGGCACGCCCTCTCGCCGCGACCCGGCTCAGTACAGCGGCACCGCATCACCCGCCCCCTCCGGCCACGCGGCCAGTGGTGTGAAGCCGCGGTGGCCGCATTCGCCGAAGACCTTGACCGGGTTGCCGCCGGACAGGGACACCAGGCGCCAAAGGCCGGGCCGGGCGCGGGCGGCCGGGGTCAGCGGGAGGGCCGTGTCCTCGGTGGTGTCGGCGAGTTGCCAGGAGTCGCCGTCCGGGGTGGGGACGACCCGGTCGAGCGTGACCGGGACCGATTCCAGCCAGGGGTCGTCGCGCAGCGCCTCGCCGTACCGGGTGAGGGCCCGGGTGACGGTGACGCCCGGGGGCCGGGTCGCTGTGGGTTCGGGCGGGGCGAACCGCTCGCCGAGGGTATCGCGCAGCACCCCTGGATAAGAAGACACCTCCGCGTCCAGGGCGAGGCCCACCGGCAGTGCCAAGTCGGGCGCCCGCCCGGCCGCGCCGTACGACAGCAGCAGGGTCGTACGGCCCGTGCCGGTGCCGTACAGCCATGTCCGGCGCGTCGTCAGTTTCGGATCGCTCGTGTCGTACTGGGCGAGAACCAGCCAGCGGTCCCGTACCGGCGGACCGTCGGCGGGGGCGATCAGGCCGACGCGGGAGCGCACCGTGGCCGACAGGCCCTCGGGCAGCCGCTCGCGGTGCAGCCAGCCCTGGTCGAGGAGATGCAGCAGGGCGCACTCCTCCAGCAGCCGAACGGGCCAGCCGGGACCGGAGGCCACGGTCGCCCCCAACTCCCGTACCCGTGCGGCCAGTCCGGGAGCCTGCGCGTCGACCATGCGGGCCGCGGTCTCCTCCCACAGCCCGTAACCCGTCTGCTCCACGCCGGCCAGCCCGCCGCGCAGCAGGTCGGCGAGGCGCTGTTCGAGTTCGGTGGCGCCCGCGGTGATGCGCTCGGCGCGGCGCTCCGCCCGGCGGGCCGCCGCCTCGGGGTCGGAGGCAGTGGACCCCGAACTCCCCTGTCCCGCAACGGCCTTCCGCCCGCCCCGCTCCCTTCTCCCCTCCATCCACTCCTCGGCCCAGTCCGGAGCCTGCCCCCGTGGCACCGAGTCGCCGCTCCCGTCCGCCCACAGCAACAGCAGCCCGAGCGCGTGCTTGCACGGGAACCTCCGGCTCGGGCAACTGCACAGATACGCGGGGCCGGCGGGGCCCGCGACATCGACGGCCGTGCGGTACGGCCCGCTGCCGCCCCCCTTGCACAGACCCCACACCGCCCCCTCGTCGGAACTGCCCGTCCCGGACCACGGCCCGGCCGCGCCGAGCCTGCTTGCCGCCTCGCGTGACATGGAGTCAGGCGCCAGTGCCAGCACCTGGTCCGCCGTCCAGCGCACCCCCTGCTGTGTCATGCCATCGAAGGTAGATCCACCCACTGACAATCGGCCCGGCGCGGGGCGTCTGCGCAGGTCGGAACGCATTGTCAGTGGCGTGGTGCACGGTGGACACCAGATCCGAACCGGCCGAGCTGGAGGGGGCACTCAGCCATGTCCGTGTCCATCGAAACGAAGCCTGACGATCCGTCGACCACCGATCCTGCCAAGCCCCGGACCGAGGTGCTGCGGCCGCACGCCGAGCACACCTTCGCCGGGGAACTCACCGCGCTGGCCGCGCACGACGACCGGCCGCGCCCGGCCCGCTGGAAGCTGTCGCCGTGGGCCGTGTCCCTGTATCTGCTGGGCGGCACACTGCCCGACGGCACCGTGATCACACCGAAGTACGTCGGCCCGCGCCGCCTCGTCGAGGTCGCCGTCACCACGCTGGCCACCGACCGCGCCCTGCTGCTCCTGGGGGTCCCGGGCACCGCGAAGACCTGGGTCTCCGAGCACCTGGCCGCGGCCGTCAGCGGGGACTCCACCCTGCTCGTGCAGGGCACCGCGGGCACCCCCGAGGAGGCCGTCCGCTACGGGTGGAACTACGCGCGGCTCCTCGCCGACGGCCCCAGCCGCGAGGCCCTCGTGCCCAGCCCCGTGATGCGGGCCATGGCCGCGGGGACGACCGCGCGGGTCGAGGAGCTGACCCGCATCCCCGCCGACGTCCAGGACACCCTCATCACGATCCTTTCGGAGAAGACCCTGCCGATACCGGAACTGGGACAGGAGGTGCAGGCGGTCCGCGGCTTCAACCTCATCGCCACCGCCAACGACCGCGACCGCGGGGTCAACGAGCTGTCCAGCGCGCTGCGCCGCCGCTTCAACACCGTGGTGCTGCCGCTTCCGGAGAGCGTGGAGGCGGAGGTGGACATCGTCTCCCGGCGCGTCGGCGAGATCGGCCGCTCCCTCGACCTGCCCGCGGTGCCCGACGGGATCGACGAGATCCGCCGCGTGGTGACCGTCTTCCGCGAATTGCGCGACGGGGTCACCTCCGACGGCCGTACGAAGGTGAAGTCGCCCAGCGGCACCCTGTCCACGGCCGAGGCCATCTCCGTCGTCACCAGCGGGCTCGCGCTGGCCGCGCACTTCGGCGACGGCGTGCTGCGGGCGGACGACGTCGCCGCCGGCATCCTCGGCGCCGTCGTCCGCGACCCGGCCGCCGACCGGGTCGTCTGGCAGGAGTACCTGGAGACGGTGGTCCGCGAGCGGGACGACTGGACCGACTTCTACCGCGCGTGCCGGGAGGTGAGCGCATGAGCGGCGACGACAACACCTCCATCTGGGGGCGGTCGAAGAGGCGTACGGCGGCGAGGACGGCGGTCGCGCTCGGGCACCGCGAGGACGACACAGCCTGGCCGCGGCGGGCGCCGAGGACGAACGGGCGAGTGGTGAGGACGAACGGGGCGAGTGGTGAGGGGCGGTGAGCAGGGCATGAGCGGGCGGGCCCGGACCGGGCCCGCGCTGCTCGGCGTACGGCATCACGGGCCCGGGTCGGCCCGTGCCGTGCGGGCGGCGCTCGACGCGCGGCAACCGGAGGCCGTGCTGATCGAGGGGCCGCCCGAGGCCGACGCGCTGGTCCCGCTCGCCGCCGATCCCGACATGCGGCCACCCGTCGCGCTGCTCGCGCACGCCGTGGACGAGCCCGGCCGCTCGGCCTTCTGGCCGATGGCCGAGTTCTCCCCGGAGTGGACGGCCCTGCGCTGGGCGCTGGCCCACGGGGTCCCGGCCCGGTTCATCGACCTGCCCGCCGCCCACACGCTGGCCTGGGGGAGGGAGGAGGACCCGGCCTCCGCCCCCGGCCGGCCCGGCCCCGAGGGCGACACCCCCGGTCTCCGTCTCGACCCCCTCGCCGTGCTCGCCGAGATCGCCGGGTATGACGACCCCGAGCGCTGGTGGGAGGACGTCGTCGAGCATCGGGCCACGGGGGAGGGCGGCCCGCTCGCGCCGTTCGACGCGGTCGAGGAGGCCATGGGCGCGGTGCGGGAGACGTACGGCAGCGGGGGCGAGGACCGCGACCTCGTGCGCGAGGCCCACATGCGGCTCCAGGTGCGCGCGGCGCAGCGGGAGTTCGGCGACGCGGTGGCCGTGGTGTGCGGGGCGTGGCACGTGCCCGCGCTGCGGCTGCGCACCACTGTCGCCGCCGACCGGGCGCTGTTGAAGGGGCTCCCCAGGGTGAAGGCCGAGCTGACCTGGGTGCCGTGGACGTACCGCAGGCTCGCGCGGGCCGGCGGGTACGGGGCGGGGATCGAGTCGCCGGGCTGGTACGGGCATCTGTTCGGCGTGCCCGACCGGCCCGTCGAGCGGTGGATGACCAAGGTGGCGGGGCTGTTGCGGGCCGAGGACCGGACCGTGTCCCCGGCGCATGTCATCGAGGCGGTGCGGCTGGCGGAGGCGCTGGCGGCGCTGCGCGGCCGTCCGCTGCCGGGCCTGGGCGAGACCACCGACGCGGTGCGGGCGGTGATGTGCGAGGGCTCGGACGTACCGCTGGCGCTGGTGCACGACCGGCTGGTGGTGGGGGACGTGCTGGGTGAGGTCCCCGCTTCGGCGCCCGCGGTGCCGTTGCAGCGCGACCTCGACCGGCTCCGGCGCCGGCTGCGGCTCAAGCCGGAGGCGGACCGCCGCGAGCTGGAGCTCGACGTACGCAAGGAGACGGACGCCGAGCGCAGCAGACTGCTGCACCGCCTGCGGCTGCTGGGCGTTCCCTGGGGCGAGCCGACGGCCTCGCGCGGCAGCACCGGGACGTTCCGGGAGACCTGGCGGCTGCGCTGGGAGCCGGAGTTGTCGCTGCGGGTCGCCGAGGCCGGGGTGTGGGGGACGACCGTGCTGTCCGCGGCCAACGCGAAGGCCGAGGCCGACGCCGTCACCGCGCGGACCCTCGCGGAGGTCACCGCGCTGGCCGAGCGGTGTCTGCCGGCCGGGCTGCCGGACGCGCTCCCCGCTGTCATGCGCGTCCTCGCCGACCGGGCCGCGCTCGACACCGACGTCGGCCATCTCGCGCAGGCCCTGCCCGCCCTGGTCCGCTCGCTGCGCTACGGCGACGTGCGCGGCACGGACACCGGCGCGCTCGCCGAGGTCGCCGTCGGCCTCGCCCAGCGGATCTTCGTCGGACTGCCCCCGGCCTGCACCGCGCTGGACACGGACGCGGCCGACGAGATGCGCCGCCAGGTGGACGCCGTGCACGGGGCGGTGGCACTGCTGGCGGACGAGGAGCTGCCGGGGCCGGCGAACCGGGCTGGGCTGCGGGCTCGTTGGCAGTCGGTGCTCGGCGTGCTGTCCGGGCGGGACAGCGTGCCCGGGGTGATCCGAGGGCGGGCCGTGCGGCTGCTGCTGGACGGCGGGTCGCTGGCGGGGGAGGAGGTGGCACGGCTGATGGGACTGGCGCTGTCGCCGGGGACGCCGCCGGCCGAGGCGGCCGCGTGGATCGAGGGCTTCGTCGGCGGCGCCGGAGGCGGGCTGCTGCTGGTGCACGACGAGGCGCTGCTGGACCTCGTCGACGGCTGGCTGACCGGGGTCCCCGCCGAGGCCTTCACCGACGTCCTGCCGCTGCTGCGCCGCACCTTCTCGGCCTACGACCCCTCGGAGCGGCGCACGCTCGGCGAGCTCGTCCGGCGCGGGCCCGGCGGGCGGGCCGCGGCGGCAGGCACCGGCACGCCGGGCTTCGCGGCCGGAGCGGACCCCGCGCGGGCCGACGCCGTGCTGCCCGTGGTGCGGCTGCTGCTGGGGCTGGACGACAACGAACCGCTGGAGGTGGGGACATGACGGCACAACCGGCCGACGCCGCCGCGCGCGAGCGGCTGCGGCGATGGCGGCTCGTGCTGGGCGGCGACACGGCGGACGGCACCGGGTGCGCGCTCGCCGGGCGGGACGCGGCGATGGACGGGGCGCTCGGCGCGCTCTACGGGAAGGGGGACGGCCCGCGCGAGGGGCGCGAGCGGGGAGCGGGGCTCGGGGCGTCGGCGCCGTCGGTGGCGCGTTGGCTCGGGGACATCCGGAGGTACTTCCCGTCCTCCGTCGTGCAGGTCATGCAGCGCGACGCCATCGACCGGCTGGGGCTGTCCGCGCTGCTCCTGGAGCCGGAGATGCTGGAGGCGGTGGAGGCCGACGTGCACCTGGTGGGCACCCTGCTGTCGCTCAACAAGGCGATGCCCGAGACGACGAGGGAAACGGCGCGGGCCGTCGTGCGCAAGGTCGTCGAGGACCTGGAGAAGCGGCTCGCCACCCGCACCCGGGCCGCGCTCGGCGGCGCCCTCGACCGCAGTGCCCGTGTCCACCGGCCCCGCCACCACGACATCGACTGGAACCGCACGATCGCCGCCAACCTCCGGCACTACCTGCCCGACCACCGCACGGTCGTGCCCGAGCGGCTCGTCGGGCACGGGCGGGCGTCGCAGTCGGTACGCAAGGAGGTCGTGCTCTGCATCGACCAGTCGGGGTCGATGGCGGCCTCGGTGGTGTACGCCTCGGTGTTCGGGGCGGTGCTGGCGTCCATGCGGTCGGTCAGCGCCCGGCTGGTGGTCTTCGACACCGCGGTCGCCGATCTCACCGACCGGCTCGACGACCCGGTCGACGTCCTCTTCGGCACCAGGCTCGGCGGCGGCACCGACATCAACCGGGCGCTCGCCTACTGCCAGTCGCAGATCACCCGCCCCGCGGAGACGGTGGTCGTGCTGATCAGCGACCTGTACGAGGGGGGCATCCGGGACGAGATGCTGCGACGGGTGGCGGCGATGAGGGCCTCGGGGGTGCAGTTCGTGGCGCTGCTGGCGCTGTCGGACGAGGGTGCCCCGGCGTACGACCGTGAGCACGCGGCCGCGTTGGCGGCGCTGGGGGCTCCGGCCTTCGCCTGTACGCCCGATCTGTTCCCGGAGGTGATGGCGGCGGCGATCGAAAAGCGTCCGCTTCCCATACCGGACACCTCATGACGGAGGCGGGAAAACGGATATGAGTGCCCATCGGTAACAGCGGGCTTGCGCTGCCTCGGGAGTTCCGTGCGAGGATCGTCGCCCGTGCCGGTGCGCCGCGCTCCGCGTGCCCGCACCGGACGCGCACCGCACGCGCACCGCGTCGCACCGCGACGCACCCGCGCGGCGACGCACCTGTACCGCGTCGCCCCGCCCCCGATCCGTTCCGCCGCACGGGAGGACCCGTCCCCGTTGACCTGCTCGGCCGTGCTTCCCGCTGCCGCCGTACGCGTCCCGCGTAGGGCGGTCGGACGGTATGCGCTGCGGGCGGTGCTGCTGGTGGGCGGGCTGTTCCTGCTCGGATTGCTGTACGGCGGGCAGGCGCGGGCCGCCGAGTCCGTGCCGGTGGCCGCGGTCGGGGTGGGCGGGAGCGCCCTCGATGTGCGTGAGGTCCTGCGGGTCGACGACGCGTCGAGCGTCGCGGACGCCGGAGGTCTCGGGGACGCGCCGAGTGTCAGGGACGCTTTGGGCTCCGCAGGCGCACTGGGCCCCGGAGACGTGCCGGTTGTTCGGCGCGCCGACGCGGACGGCACGGACGCGGGCTCGACCGCCGACGCGGGCTTCACCGCCGACGCGGGCTTCACCGCCCCGGGCCAGAGCGCCCGCCCCGTGGCCCGCGGCGTGGGACGGCTGCTGGACGAGAAGGTCGTACAGCCGGTCGCCGGACGCGTGGAGTCGGTGCGGTACGACGGGCTGGCCGAGGTACAGGGGCAGGCGCGGAAACAGGCGCCGCCGCTGTCGCACCTGCCGACGCTGCCCGCGCCGGATCTGCCCGGGTCGCCGTCGGAGCTGCCGCTGGTGCCGTCCGTGGCCGTGCCGGTGCTCCCCGCTCTTCCCGGAGTCCCGTCCGTTCCCGTGCTGCCCGTTCTGCGGGAGACCTTGTCCGTGCCGGTGGTGGGTGTTCTGCCGGAGACCTTGTCCGTGCCGGTGCTGGGTGTTCTGCCGGAAACCCCGTCCGTGCCGCTGCTCCCGGCTCTTCCCGGAGTCCCGTCCGTTCCCGTGCTGCCGGCTCTGCCGGGAGTCCCGGACGGTTCCGTTCTGCCGGCTCTGCCCGCAGTCCCGGACGGTTCCGTGCCGCTCGGTCGGGCGCCGGACGTGGCGACGGCCTCGGCCGCCACGACCACCCCGCCTCCGGTGACGCGGAAGGCCGCCGCCGAGATGCCCACCGCCGGGCCCTCCGGATCCGTCACCCCAGTGCCGGACGTCGACGCGGCGCAGCACCCCACGACGCGGTCCCCTCACCGCACGCCCGCCCGCGACACCGACGCCCCCCTGCGGCCCGGCCCCGCGGAGGGTGCACCGGCGAACGGTTCGGCCGGTGACACCGGCTCACCGCGGCACGGGGACCCGCACGCCGTGACCCCGAACCACCGCACGCCGCTGCGGCTGCTGCCCGGCGCCGCCGTACGGGCCGAGGTGCCCGCGACCCGGGACCGGCACCGGGACATCCCCGTCTTCCCCGGCTAGGGCAGGCCGTAGGGCCCCGCCGACCTGCCGCGCGGAGGCGGATCAGGTCTGCCCGCCCGCCCGGACGCCGTTGACGGTCTCCGGACGGAAACCCGGCGCACCGCGTCCCCGACGTCCTCCGGTCCCCCTGTCCCGGAACGCGTCCCAGGCACCGGTGCCGCCATGTCCCCTGGTCCCCCGGCGCGAGCCCTGCCTACGGTCGTCGTCGTCCCGGCCGACGGCGGCCGGGGCGTCGCGGAGGACGTCACCCCGGGGCACGCGCCCCACCTGAGCCACCGGCTCCGACCGCAGCCGGTACCGGATTCCGCGCCCCCACCCCCCGGACAGCCGAAACCCGTCGGTCCGACCGGGAACGGGGTCGCGGATGTGGGAGCGGGAGGTCCCCATTGGGGTGGGGATCTCCCGCCCGGCCCCTCATCGGGGCTGTTCACGGGGTCTCACCGGGTCAACCCCAGCCCGGTGAGGCCCTGCCCCGTCCCTCACACACGGCACGGCGTGCCGGTGAGCGCGGCACCATGTGACAGGTATCACCGCTCAGGTGTGACGCCCGATTTAGAGGCCTCCAGGAACCAGCGATAACCTGCGAGACGGACATGCCGCGCGCTCGGACACCGTGTGCGCCCCCCTTGTGACACAGCGGACGTCACGTTGCCCTTCGCGGCACGCCCACGCATCCAAACGAACCGCGAGATCACTGATAGGGATGGAAGCGCGTGGACCTGTTCGAGTACCAGGCGAGGGACCTCTTCGCCAAGCACGATGTACCGGTGCTGGCCGGTGAAGTCATCGACACGCCTGAGGCGGCGCGCGCCATCACGGAGCGTCTGGGCGGCAAGTCCGTCGTCAAGGCGCAGGTGAAGGTCGGTGGCCGCGGCAAGGCCGGTGGCGTGAAGCTGGCCGCCTCCGCGGACGAGGCCGTCGCTCGCGCGAACGACATCCTCGGCATGGACATCAAGGGCCACACGGTCCACAAGGTGATGATCGCCGAGACCGCCCCGGAGATCGTCGAGGAGTACTACGTCTCGTACCTCCTCGACCGTGCCAACCGCACCTTCCTCTCCATCGCCTCCGTCGAGGGCGGCATGGAGATCGAGGAGGTCGCGGCCACCCGCCCGGAGGCCGTCGCCAAGACCCTGATCGACCCGATCGACGGTGTGGACGAGGCCAAGGCCCGCGAGATCGTCGAGGCCGCAAAGTTCCCGGCCGACGTCGCCGACAAGGTCGTGAACGTCCTCGTCACGCTGTGGGACACCTTCATCAAGTCGGACGCCCTCCTCGTCGAGGTCAACCCGCTGGCGAAGGTCGCCTCCGGCGAGGTCATCGCCCTCGACGGCAAGGTGTCGCTCGACGACAACGCCGAGTTCCGTCACCCCGAGTTCGAGGAGCTCCACGACAAGGCCGCCGCCAACCCGCTCGAGGCGGCCGCCAAGGAGAAGGGCCTCAACTACGTCAAGCTCGAGGGCGAGGTCGGCATCATCGGCAACGGCGCGGGTCTCGTCATGAGCACCCTGGACGTCGTCGCGTACGCCGGTGAGAACCACGGCGGCGTCAAGCCCGCCAACTTCCTGGACATCGGTGGCGGTGCCTCCGCCCAGGTGATGGCCAACGGCCTGGAGATCATCCTCGGCGACCCGGACGTCAAGTCCGTCTTCGTGAATGTCTTCGGCGGCATCACCGCCTGTGACGAGGTCGCCAACGGCATCGTCCAGGCACTCAAGCTCCTGGAGGACCGCGGCGAGAACGTCTCCAAGCCGCTGGTCGTCCGCCTCGACGGCAACAACGCCGAGCTGGGCCGGCAGATCCTCACGGACGCCAACCACCCGCTCGTGCAGCGCGTCGACACCATGGACGGCGCGGCCGACAAGGCCGCCGAGCTGGCCAACGCCGCCAAGTAAGCACTCAGGACGAGGACACAACACACCATGGCTATCTGGCTCAACAAGGACAGCAAGGTCATCGTCCAGGGCATGACCGGCGCCACGGGCATGAAGCACACCAAGCTCATGCTGGGCGATGGCACCACCGTCGTGGGCGGCGTCAACCCGCGCAAGGCGGGAACCACCGTGGACTTCGACGGCACCGAGGTGCCGGTCTTCGGCACCGTGAAGGAGGCCATCGAGGCCACCGGTGCCAACGTCTCCGTCATCTTCGTGCCGGAGAAGTTCACCAAGGACGCGGTCGTCGAGGCCATCGACGCCGAGATCCCGCTGGCCGTCGTGATCACCGAGGGCATCGCCGTGCACGACACGGCCGCCTTCTGGTCGTACGCCGGCAAGAAGGGCAACAAGACCCGCATCATCGGCCCGAACTGCCCCGGCATCATCACCCCGGGTCAGTCGAACGTCGGCATCATCCCGGGCGACATCACGAAGCCGGGCCGCATCGGCCTGGTCTCCAAGTCCGGCACGCTGACCTACCAGATGATGTACGAGCTGCGTGACATCGGCTTCTCCACCGCCGTCGGCATCGGTGGCGACCCGATCATCGGCACCACGCACATCGACGCCCTGGCCGCCTTCCAGGACGACCCCGACACCGACCTGATCGTCATGATCGGTGAGATCGGCGGCGACGCGGAGGAGCGGGCCGCGGCCTTCATCGCGAAGAACGTGACCAAGCCGGTCGTCGGCTACGTCGCGGGCTTCACCGCGCCCGAGGGCAAGACCATGGGCCACGCCGGCGCCATCGTCTCCGGCTCCTCCGGCACCGCCCAGGCGAAGAAGGAGGCCCTGGAGGCCGCCGGTGTCAAGGTCGGCAAGACCCCGACCGAGACCGCCAAGCTGGCGCGCGAGATCCTCGCCGGCTGACGCCTCACAGGCGACACGAGGCCCGCACCCCGTCACGGGGTGCGGGCCTCGGCCATGTCCGGGGACCGGAACCCGTCCCGGGGACGCCTCACCGGACGGCGGGTCCGGTGCCTGTCCCGGGGACGTCTCACCGGGTGGCGGGACCGGAACCTGTCCCTGGGACGTCTCACCGGACGGCGGGTCCGGTGCCTGTCCCGCGACACCTCACCGGGCAGCGGGCCTGGTGCCTGTCCCGCGACACCTCACCGCGCCGCGGGCAGCAGCCGCTCCGGTCCGTTCGCCGCCTCGCGCCGCAGCTTGGCGCGCAGCCTCAGCTCGGCCTGCGACAGCGGGCCGGGCGCCGACTTGGGGGGCAGTCCGCGCACGGTCTCGCCGGGCGCGACCGGGGGCTCGTAGTGCGTGGGGGCGGTGCGCGCGGTCAGCGCGGTGGCGCCGATGATCGCGACGGTGAAGGCGATCGCGGCGCGCGTCCAGAACCGCGCCCGCCGCTCGCTGCCCGCGCGTACGACCGTCGGCCGGGCGGCCCGCAGCCGTTCGGAGGAGGCGAGCTCGGCAAGGCGCCGGCCGAGCGCGGTGGGGTCGGACAGCTCGGGCAGCCGGGCGGCGACGGCCTCGCGCGCGTGCACGAGCCGGCGCGCGGCGGCCGAGGTGCTCGCCTCCGTCTCCGCCGCGGTCTCCGGCAGCCGCAGACCCACGCCGTCGTGCAGGACGAGTGTGCGGCGGTACGGCGGCGGCAGCGTCAGCAGCGTGTCCAGCAGCGCGCGGTCGCGGGCGTCGGCGGGGGGCGGCTCGGGGTGCCGGTAGCGGGGGCGGAAGTGGTGCCAGGGGGAGAGGGCGTACTCGTACGCGGCCGCCCGCACCCAGCCCGCCGGGTCGGGGTCCACGGCGACCTCGGGCCAACGGTCCCAGGCCAGCTGGAACGCCCGCTCGACCGCCTCCCGGGCCAGCTCCCGCCGACCGCTGAGCAGATAGGTCTGCCGTACCAGCGCGGGAGCGCAGAACGCGTACAGCGCGTCGAAGGCCTGAGTCGGCGTCAGGGGCCCGGCGGACCCGGCGCCCTCTACCCGCGCCTCGGCCACCACGGACCCGGGCGCCTCGCGCCGCACCTCGGCCGCCACGGGCCCGGAGCCCTCCCGCGCCTCGGCCGCCACGGACCCGGGCGCCTCGCGCCGCACCTCGGCCGTCACGGGCCCGGAGTCCTCCCGCACCTCGGCCACGACGCCCCCGGAGTCCTCCCGCGCCTCGGCCGCCACGGACCCGGGCGCCTCGCGCCGCACCTCCGCCACGACGGCCCCGGAGTCCTCCCGCGCCTCCGCCACGACGCCCCCGGCGCCCTCTACCCGCGCCTCGGCCGCCACGGACCCGGGCGCCTCGCGCCGCACCTCGGCCGTCACGGGCCCGGAGTCCTCCCGCACCTCGGCCACGACGCCCCCGGAGTCCTCCCGCGCCTCGGCCACGACGCCCCCGTCGTCGGCCACGGGCGGCTGACGTGCCGTCACCTCGGTGTCCTCCTCGTCGGCCGGACGGGTGAACGAGACGAGCAGCCTGGCGTACGCCTCGCCCCTGCGGCCCCGCGGAGTCGTACGGCCGCTCTCCCATGCGCGCATAGTCTCGCGGCTGACCCCCAGCCGTGCGGCCAGCTGACCCTGGGTCAGCGAACCCGCCTCACGCAGGCGTCGGCGTTCCTTCGGGGGCGGGAGAGGGGGCGTGGGGCTCCGCGTCACAGCACGCCCCTTCGAGCGATAAACAACATAAAACACATATTGGGTGACACGTCGGAAGTTCGCCTGTTACGACGGGAAAGCGTGTGACGTTGGGAGCATGAAGGGCGTGACCCCGATGACCGCTCGCCGCCCGCCGTTGTCGCTCGTGCTCGCCCGGATGCGCAGACGGTCGCCCGGAGTGGCCGCCAGTCTTCTGGGCGGCGCCCTGGCGGCGGGCCTCGGCCTCGGGGCGTTCGCCGTTCCGGTGATGCTGCTGTGGATCAGTTCGCCGTATCCCGACAGCGGGCCCGACGGAGCCCTGCATGTCGCGGCCGCGCTGTGGCTGCTCGCGCACGGCGCCGAACTGGTCCGCTCCGACACCGTCTCCGGTGTTTCCGTGCCGGTGGGCCTCACCCCGCTGCTGCTGCTCGCGCTGCCCTGGTGGCTGCTGCACCGGGCGGCGCGGGACGCGGTGGACGCGGGCGAGCACCCCCCGGTGGACTGGCGCGCCGCGTGGGCCGGGGCCGTTCTCGGCTACCTCGCGGTCGCCGTGCCCGCCGCGCTGTACGCCGCCGACGGCGACCTGCGGCCCGACTGGCCCTGGACCTGCGTCTGTCTGCCGCTGGTCGCGACGGCCGCGGCCGGGGCCGGGGTCTGGACGGCGTACGGCCGTCCGCGCGACCTCCTCGACGGCGTGCTGCTCCTGCTGCCGCCCGGTCCGCGCCGCGTCGCCCTGGACCCGGAGGCCCGCGACGGGCTGGGCACGGCCGTCCGGGCCGCGGCGGCGGGCCTCGCCGCGTACCTCGGCGGCGGCGCGCTGCTGGTCGGGGTCTCGCTGGTGTGGCACGGGGAGGCGGCCCGCGCGTCCTTCGCGCAGCTCACGGAGGGCTGGTCGGGCCGTTTCGCGGTGCTGCTGCTCTGCCTCGCCCTGCTGCCCAACGCCGCGATCTGGGCCGTCAGCTACGCCCTCGGCCCCGGCTTCGCCCTCGCCGTCGGCCATGTGACGCACCCTCTGTCCTCCGACCCCGCCCCGCTGCTGCCGCCCTTCCCGCTCCTGGCGGCGGTTCCGGAGGCGGGCCCCGGCACCCCGCTGAACTGGGCTGCCGCGGCGGTGCCGTTGGCGGCCGGGGTGACGGTCGGCTGGTTCACGGCCCGCGCGGCCGAGCCCGGCACCAAGGAGGCGGCGGACGAGCCCTGGCCGGTCAGGCGGCTCGCGGGTGTCACCGGGCTCGCGGTCGCGCTGTGCGCACTGGGACTGGCCGCGTCGTCGGCCCTCTCGGGCGGTTCCCTCGGCGTGGCCGCACTCGCCCGCTTCGGGCCGGTGTGGTGGCAGACGGGACCGGCGGCCCTGCTCTGGGGTGTCCTGGTCGCGCTCCCGGTGGCCCTGGCCGCACAGGCCTGGCGCTCCCGCGACCGCGTCCCGCGCACGGTCCGGATCGCCGGACAGCGCGCCGAGACCCCGAAGCCGTCCACGCGGCCGACGGCACCGCACGACGCCGGGGCCGGCTGCCCCCCGGCGCCGTCCCGGCGGACGAGCCACCTCCACGACGCCGAGGCGCCGGATCCGTTCGACCGCGAAGCCGCGCCGCCGGCGCTCGACGACCCCTCGGACAGCTACCCGGCCTTCGAGCCGTACGAGTTTCGCCCCACCGACCCCGGCCCGCAGCCCCGCCCCCGGCACGACGACATCACCCGCGAGGACCGCTGGGCGGCCCTGAAGGAGGCGGCCATGCCCCGGGAGGCACCCCGGGACACCCCCGAAGCCGCGCCCCGGGACGACGAGCCGCACCAGGACGGCACCCCGTAGAGGACCGGCCCCGAACCGCGACCGCTAGCGGTCCACCCCCAGCACGCCCCGCAGCTCCTCCGGCAGGAGGTCGCTGCACGACTGCTTCGCCTCGTTGGTGAGGGCGTCCTGGGCGCAGGTGTAGTAGTCGCGGTAGACCAGCTGCGCGGTGAAGGACGCGGCGACGAGGGCGATGGCGAGCGACGCCGTGACCAGGCCGCCGACGGCGGCGGTGGTCCGGGGCCGCGTCGGCGGCGCGGGTGAGGGTGCGGGCTGGTCGGGGTCGGGGGTGCGGGGCTTGGCGCGCAGCGAGGTGATGCCCCAGTACAGGGCGAGCGCGCCCAGCATCAGGCCGACGTAGGGCCAGCCGAAGAGGGCGAAGAAGAAGGCCCACATGCCGGAGAGCAGGGCGTAGCGAGCGCGGCGCTGGGCGGGGTCGGTGGGGTCCCAGCGCATACCGGGGCCGGGACGGCCGCCGCCGGGGCCGCCGTCCTGGTCGCCGCGGGGCCGCTCGCCGAAGCCGCCGGGGGAGCGGCCGGGCTGGCGGTCGCTCCACTGACTGCCCCACGGGGAGCCGTCGCCCTGGCCCTCGCCGCGGTCGTCCCCGGAGGACGGGTGCCTCGGCTGCCACGGCCGGTCGGGCGTGCCCTCGGGCGGCGGGGCGAAGGGGTTGTCGTCCTGGTCCTGCCCACCGCGGCCGTTGCCCTCCGGACCGTCCGGGGGCGCGTCCGGCGGGGAGGAGGGGCGCTCCCGCCACAGCAGGCCGCCGCGCTCCCCGCCCCGCGCGGACCGCGGGGGGAGCGTGAGAAGTCGCAGGCTTCGGTCCGGCATCAAAGTGGGCGTCTTCCCCTTGGTGATAACGACTGGTGACAACTACTGACGACTACAGGCCGACCAGGTCCGTCAACTGCTCAACGCACCGCGCGCGAGGCGCGTTCCCGACCCGGCTCCTCCCAGACGCTACCTCCCGGCCACGCCCCCGTCCCGTGGGGGCCGTCCGGAGTGCCGGTATCGTTGCTGACGGCCGCCCGCTTCGTAGGCTTCCCCCTATCGGGAGACGTGAAGCATTCGTACGAACACACAAACGTGACGGACGTGCGCCGCGGCCGATTACAGACGCACCCCCGAGAAAGGGCCCCATCGTGGCCGCCAAGCCCGTGGCCAAGCGCCTCGTCGTGCTGGTCTCCGGATCCGGCACCAACCTCCAGGCCCTGCTCGACGAGATCGAGGCCGCCGGCCCCGCCTACGGCGCCGAGATCGTGGCCGTGGGCGCCGACCGCACGGACATCGAGGGGCTCGCCCGCGCCGAGCGCGCCGGGCTGCCGACCTTCGTGTGCCGGGTCAAGGACTTCGGGACCCGCGAGGAGTGGGACGCCGCCCTCGCCGAGGCCGTGTCCGCGTACGAACCCGATCTGGTGGTCTCCGCCGGGTTCATGAAGATCGTCGGCAAGGAGTTCCTGGCCCGCTTCGGCGGGCGGTTCGTGAACACCCACCCGGCTCTCCTCCCCAGTTTTCCCGGGGCCCACGGCGTGCGTGACGCGCTCGCCTACGGCGCCCGGGTCACCGGCTGCACCGTCCACTTCGTCGACGACGGCGTCGACACCGGCCCGATCATCGCCCAGGGCGTGGTGGAGGTCCGGGACGAGGACGACGAGAGCGCGCTGCACGAGCGCATCAAGGAAGTCGAGCGAAGGCTGCTCGTCGATGTCGTGGGGCGCCTCGCCCGCAACGGCTATCGCATTGAGGGACGAAAGGTAGTAATCCAGTGACCGCCGAGAGCAACAAGAGGCCGATTCGCCGGGCGCTCGTCAGCGTCTACGACAAGACCGGGCTCGAGGAGCTCGCGCGCGGGCTGCACGAGGCCGGTGTCGAGCTCGTCTCCACCGGGTCCACCGCCGGGCGCATCGCCGCGGCGGGCGTCCCCGTCACCAAGGTCGAGGAGCTCACCGGCTTCCCCGAGTGCCTGGACGGCCGGGTGAAGACCCTGCACCCGAAGGTGCACGCGGGCATCCTCGCCGACCTGCGCCTTGACACCCACCGCGAGCAGCTCGCCGAGCTGGGTGTCGAGCCGTTCGACCTGGTCGTCGTCAACCTCTACCCGTTCCGCGAGACCGTCGCCTCGGGTGCCACGGCCGACGAGTGCGTCGAGCAGATCGACATCGGCGGCCCGTCCATGGTCCGCGCCGCCGCCAAGAACCACCCGTCCGTCGCCGTGGTCACCAGCCCCGAGCGGTACACCGACGTCCTCGCGGCCGTGCAGAACGGCGGCTTCGACCTCGCCGCCCGCAAGCGGCTGGCGGCGGAGGCCTTCCAGCACACGGCCGCCTACGACGTGGCGGTGGCGAGCTGGTTCGCCTCCGAGTACGCCCCGGTCGACGAGTCCCGGTTCCCCGACTTCCTGGGCGCCACCTGGGAGCGCAAGAGCACCCTGCGCTACGGCGAGAACCCGCACCAGCCCGCCGCCCTCTACGTCGACGGCTCCGGCAGCGGTCTCGCAGAGGCGGAGCAGCTGCACGGCAAGGAGATGTCGTACAACAACTACACGGACACGGACGCCGCGCGCCGTGCCGCGTACGACCACGACGAGCCGGCCGTGGCGATCATCAAGCACGCCAACCCGTGCGGCATCGCGGTCGGCGCGGACGTCGCCGAGGCGCACCGCAAGGCGCACGCCTGCGACCCGCTGTCCGCGTTCGGCGGTGTGATCGCCGTCAACCGCCCGGTCAGCAAGGAGATGGCCGAGCAGGTCGCGGAGATCTTCACCGAGGTCATCGTGGCGCCGGACTACGAGGAGGGCGCCCTGGAGGCGCTCGCCCGGAAGAAGAACATCCGGGTGCTGAAGGCCCCGGCCGCGCCCGCGGCTCCGGTCGAGGTCAAGGCCGTCGACGGCGGTGCGCTGCTCCAGGTCACCGACCGCCTCCAGGCCGACGGCGACGACCCGGCCAACTGGACGCTGGCGACGGGCGAGGCGCTCTCCCCGGCGGAGCTGGCCGAGCTGTCCTTCGCCTGGAAGGCCTGCCGCGCGGTGAAGTCCAACGCCATCCTGCTCGCCAAGGACGGCGCCTCGGTGGGTGTGGGCATGGGCCAGGTCAACCGCGTCGACTCCGCCAAGCTGGCGGTCGAGCGCGCGGGCGCCGAGCGCGCCCAGGGCTCCTACGCCGCCTCCGACGCCTTCTTCCCCTTCCC
Organism: Streptomyces sp. NPDC006458; assembly: GCF_040612135.1. Lineage (NCBI taxonomy): Bacteria > Bacillati > Actinomycetota > Actinomycetes > Kitasatosporales > Streptomycetaceae > Streptomyces > Streptomyces sp. NPDC006458. The sequence continues at coordinate 96,996 of NZ_JBEXPR010000026.1, forward strand.
CGACGGCCTGGAGATCCTCGTCGCGGCCGGGGTGAAGGCCGTGGTGCAGCCGGGCGGTTCGGTCCGTGACGAGCTGGTCGTGGAGGCCGCGAAGAAGGCGGGCGTCACGATGTACTTCACGGGAACGCGCCACTTCTTCCACTGATCCCGGCACGATGCCCTGACGCACGTGGGGTGCCCCCGGACCGGGACTTGGTGTGGCTGACGCGGGCGTCCGGAGCATGACAACTCCATGGATGCTTGCGAGTGCGTACGGCGTGGCCGGGGGCGTGCGGCTCTCGGCCAACTGCCGTCGTGCGTCCGGACGTCCGTACGCACCCGGCCGGTTGCACCGGGCGGGCGACGGTTGCGCGGCCGCGCGAAGGGGAGCCCGGCACGCACCGAGGGCCGTGCCCCCGCCGGGGGTACGGCCCTCAGGTGTTGCCGAGACGGTTCAGTAGCGCGGGCGGCTGAACCAGGCCGAGCCCGCCTGGTTGCCGACGAACACGGCGATCAGGATGGCGAGGACCGTGTGGATGAGGCCGACCACGATGAACGGGTAGAGCCCGAGGATCGCCGTGATGATGGCGAACACCAGGATCGTGATGCGCGCGCCGTTGCCGCCGCTGCCGAACTTCAGGGCCAGCACGAGCGCGACCACGCCCCAGGCCAGGGCGAACGCGGTCAGGCCCCACAGCATGCCCGCCGAGTAGTCGGCGAGCTGCTGGAAGGCGGCGTCGTCCTTGAGCCGTTCGTCGTTCTGCGCGGCCTTGACGCTCGCGGCCGAGAACGCGAACAGGGCCGTCCCCAGGATCTGGAAGCCCACGATGATCCACAGCAGGATGCGGGCCGTGCTCACGGTGCCGGGCATGGTCGCCGGCATGGGCGCGGCGTATCCGCCGGCCGGGGCGGCCGGGTAGCCGTAGCCGGGCTGCTGGGGCTGGCCGTAACCGGGCTGACCGTAGCCCGGCTGGCCCTGGGGGGCGCCGTAAGGATTGTTGGGATCGCCGAAACTCATGGCGCTCTTTCCTCCGTTGTTCCGAGTGCGGGGACGAGGCGCGGCACTGTGCGGAGGAGAATTCGACAGATGCGGTTGGTCCCCCCGGTACTGCCCGCGGCACTGTGCTGCTCATCGTTCTTCAGTCATCGAGGCCTTGTCCAGCCGGGAAGTGGAGGTGTTGTGCAAGTGCAACCTCGTCGATCATGGGCGGAACCGGGCGTATCGCCGGACGGGAGCCCCGCGCGGACCCGGATTGGAACCAGGGGGCGGTCATCCGGGAGGATGGGGTCATGACCGCCCAGATTCTCGATGGCAAGGCCACCGCAGCCGCGATCAAGTCCGATCTGACCGCCCGCGTGGCGGCGCTGAAGGAGAAGGGCGTCACGCCCGGCCTCGGCACGATCCTCGTGGGGGAGGACCCCGGAAGCCAGAAGTACGTCGCCGGCAAGCACCGCGACTGCGCGGAGGTCGGCATCGCCTCCATCCAGCGCGAACTGCCCGCCACGGCCACCCAGGAGGAGATCGAGGCGGTCGTCCGGGAGCTCAACGAGGACCCGTCCTGCACCGGTTACATCGTCCAGCTCCCGCTGCCCCGCGGCATCGACGAGAACCGCATCCTGGAGCTGATGGACCCGGCCAAGGACGCCGACGGTCTGCACCCTATGAACCTCGGCCGCCTCGTCCTCAACGAGCCCGCCCCGCTGCCCTGCACCCCCAACGGCGTCCTCACCCTGCTGCGCCGCTACGGCGTGGAGATCAAGGGCGCCGAGGTCGTGGTCGTCGGCCGCGGTGTGACCATCGGGCGCCCGATGCCGCTGCTGCTCACCCGCCGCAGCGAGAACGCCACCGTGACCCAGTGCCACACCGGCACCCGCGACCTGTCGGCCCACCTCAAGCGCGCCGACATCATCGTCGCCGCCGCCGGTTCCGCCCACCTGATCCGCGCCGAGGACGTCAAGCCGGGCGCGGCCGTCCTCGACGTCGGTGTCTCCCGCAGCGCCGAGGGCAAGATCGTCGGTGACGTCCACCCGGACGTGCGCGAGGTGGCCGCCTGGATCTCCCCCAACCCCGGCGGTGTCGGCCCGATGACCCGGGCCCAGCTGCTGGTCAACGTCGTCGAGGCGGCGGAGCGCAGTGTCGGACGGTAGGACCCCCGAGGGCGACGGGCCCCAGGTGCGGGACGCGGTCAGCGCGCCCGACGCCGAGGGGCGCCCGCGCCGTACGACCCGGCGCTTCCCCCGGACGACCAGGGACACCGCGCGGCCCGAGGGCGGCGGCCGGGCCGCCTCCGGTGCCGCGCCCGCGCCCGCTCGGCAGTGGCCGATGATCTCCGTGATCGGCACGGTCGCCGTCGGTCTGCTGGTCACCGCGCTGGACCAGTTCCGCGTCGGCACGCTGCTGGTCGGTGCCGCCCTGCTCGGCGGAGCCCTGCTGCGCTGGCTGCTGCCCGGCGTCGGCATGCTCGCCGTGCGCTCCCGCTTCACGGACATCGTCACGTACGGGGTGCTGGGGCTGGCGATCGTTCTGCTGGCGCTGATGGTCCAGCCGGACCCGTGGCTGGAAGTCCCGTTCCTGAAGGACACGCTGCACTTCACGGTCGACAGCTGACCGCCCCGCGTCCCGCGGCCCCCGGCGGGCGGCGGGACGCGTCAGGTCACGCATGTGTGTCCGTTGTGTCGAAGTATTGACAAGTTCGCGGATCTTCTCCGGCGGGCCGCCGCGCCGGGACCAATGTGTCGGACCGGGACGATCCGGGACTTCCTGAACGCGTGCGCCGACGTTTTTACAAGGGGTTGCCGCCGATCCCCGGCGAAGTCGATGGAACACTGGACCGCGAGCCGGACGGCGTGCAACGGTGCATCGCCACAGGCCCGGACACTCCCGTGCGCCCCCATCCCGGGAACTGAGATCCTGAGCGGGCGCATCCCTGAGAGTAGCCAGAACGGGACTCGGCAGGCGGGCAACCACGCGCGGGGGGAGACCATTGAGCACGTACCGGGGGGAAAAGGGGGAAAGTAATGCCTCGCTGGAAGGCCTTGCCCGATGAACTCGATCCACAGATCAGAGAGTTCACCAGCCAGTTGCGGCGCCTGGTGGACCGCAGCGGCCTGAGCGTCGCCGCGGTCTCCGACCGCACGGGCTACAGCAAGACGTCCTGGGAGCGCTATCTGAACGGACGGCTGCTCGCGCCCAAGGGCGCGATCGTCGCCCTCGCCGAGGTCACCGGCACCAACCCGGTCCATCTCACCACCATGTGGGAGCTCGCCGAGCGCGCCTGGAGCCGTTCGGAGATGCGGCACGACATGACCATGGAGGCGATCCGAATATCGCAGGCGCGGGCCGCGCTCAGCGAGTTCGGGCCGCCGCCGGCGGGCGCCAAGCGCGCCGGGTCGTCAGGGTCGGCCCGGGTGGGCGGCGGCGCGACCGTCACGCCGGGGGTCGCCGGCCCCGCGGGCGTGGCGCCGACCGTTCCGGTGCAGCCGTCGGGCCCGGACGCCGACGTACGCGACGCCGTGCCGCGCGCACCGGGGTCCTCCGCCGACGATGCGCCGTCCGTCAACTCCTGGAACATCGCCGGGTACCGAGGTCCCTCCCCGGCCGTCCGCCGGCCCGGCGAGGGCCCGGCGGGCCCCTCGGCTCCCGCGACACCCGCGACACCCGCGGGGGCGTCGGCGGGTGCGCGCGCGCCGCAGCCCCCGGGCGCGTTCGGCGCGCCGCCGAGCGGTCCCCGGACGGGCGGGGGACAGGGGCGCTCCGGGGGCGGGCGACGGCTGCCCATGGTCCTCGCGGGCGTCGTGGGCGTGGTGATCGTGCTGGTCGCCGCGTTCCTGTTCACCAACCGCGGTGACGAGAAGAAGAACGAGGGCGGCACCAAGCCCTCGCCCACCGCCTCCAAGGACCCCGTGCTGCCGCCCGGCGTGGACTGCCTCGGCGAGACCTGCACCGGCAAGGACGCCGAGACCATGGGGTGCAGCGGCGACCTGGTGACCACCGCCGCGACCGCCACCGTCGGCACGACCGTGGTGGAGGTCCGTTACAGCGAGACCTGCCAGGCCGCGTGGGGCCGGATCACCGCCGGTGCGGCGGGCGACGAGGTGAAGGTGACGGCCGGCAAGGCCAGCGAGACCGGCACCATCACCGAGGCGGGCGACACCAGCGCGTACACGCCGATGGTGGCCGTGAAGGACGCGGGCGAGGCGCTCGCGTGCGCGACGCTGGCGGCCGGGACGACCGGCTGCACGGACTGACGTCACGGCACCGGGGATTCCTCCCGGGAAATTCGAGGAAACAGGAATGGCCGCCGGGATACGGGGCACGCGTCCGGTACCCCCACGGGAGTCCGGTCGGATCGGTCCCCCGCCCGGCGGCCGTTCCGTCTCTCCTCTCCCGGACGGGCGGCCGCCGTTCGCGTTCACGACAACCCGGCTGAGCGGCTGCCGCCCAGCGTTCGCGTTCGCGGCGAACCGGCCTGGGCGGCCGCCGTTCGCGTGGGGCACCTCCCGCTGGACCGGCCGCCGTTCGCGTGGGGCACCTCCCGCCGGGGCGGCCGCCATCCGCGTCGGGCACATCCGGCAGGGGCGGCCGCCATCCGCGTCGGCAGGCTCGTTCTCGACGTCCGGGCACCTTCTGTGGGGTGGGCCACACCCACCCGGACGTCGGGGATCACGCGGGCGCGATAGCCTGACCGCTGAAGTCTCTTGATACCAAGAGATCGATCATCTGTACGTCCGCACCGGGGCAGTGCCGCCCCACTCCCAGCTTCATACGGAGAACGCCATGACCCGCACTCCCGTGAACGTCACCGTCACCGGCGCGGCCGGCCAGATCGGTTACGCCCTGCTCTTCCGCATCGCCTCCGGCCAGTTGCTCGGCGCGGACGTGCCGGTCAAGCTGCGCCTGCTGGAGATCACCCCGGCGCTCAAGGCCGCCGAGGGCACGGCCATGGAGCTCGACGACTGCGCGTTCCCGCTGCTCCAGGGGATCGACATCTCCGACGACCCGAACGTCGCCTTCGACGGCACCAACGTAGCCCTCCTCGTAGGCGCCCGCCCCCGCACCAAGGGCATGGAGCGCGGCGACCTGCTGGAGGCCAACGGCGGCATCTTCAAGCCGCAGGGCCAGGCGATCAACGCCCACGCAGCGGACGACGTCAAGATCCTCGTGGTCGGCAACCCGGCGAACACCAACGCGCTCATCGCGCAGGCCGCCGCCCCGGACGTCCCGGCGGAGCGCTTCACCGCGATGACCCGTCTGGACCACAACCGCGCGCTGACCCAGCTCGCGAAGAAGACCGGCACCACGGTCTCCGACATCAAGCGTCTGACGATCTGGGGCAACCACTCCGCCACCCAGTACCCGGACATCTTCCACGCCACGGTCGCCGGCAAGAACGCCGCCGAGGTCGTGAACGACGAGAAGTGGCTGGCCGAGGACTTCATCCCGACCGTCGCCAAGCGCGGTGCGGCGATCATCGAGGCCCGTGGCGCCTCCTCCGCGGCCTCCGCCGCCAACGCCGCCATCGACCACGTCCACACCTGGGTCAACGGCACCGCCGAGGGCGACTGGGTCTCCATGGGCATCCCGTCGGACGGCTCCTACGGCGTCCCGGAGGGCCTGATCTCCTCCTTCCCCGTCACCTGCAAGGACGGCAAGTACGAGATCGTCCAGGGCCTGGACATCAACGAGTTCTCCCGCGCCCGCATCGACGCCTCCGTCCAGGAGCTCGCCGAGGAGCGCGAGGCGGTTCGCGCCCTCGGCCTCATCTGAGCCGTCGCGCCCCGGCGTTCGGCCGGTGTGCGATCAGGGCGCGCGGATGCGCTACAGTTGATCACACACCGGCCACCGGAACTCCCGGAAGCCGACTGTGCGTTGGTGGTCCAAGGAAAGACGCCCCGCTTCCTGCGGGGAGATGCAGGTGCAAGGCCTGCCCGGCGCTCCACTTCACAAGACCCCTTCCGCTGACCGCGGGAGGGGTCTTGTGGCGTTTCCGGGAAGCGGACGCCCGCCCGGTCCCGCGTTCGCCCGGGTCAGACGTTCCGCAGTTCCTCCTCCAGCTCGCTCACGTCCACGCTGTCGTCGGGCGGCGGGGTCCTGGAGGGGACCGGCTTGTCGTAGTCCGTGAAGGCGACGGACATGTTCGTGCCGGCGCCGCGCTGGGTGATCAGGACGGCGCGGTGCGGGGAGTCGGCGGTGACGTACATGGTCACCGTCGTGCCCTCCTGACTGCCGGTCAGCGGGAAGACCTCGGTGCCGCCGCGTTCGGTCTTGTCGCCCTTGCTCAGGGCGGGCGCCTTGCCGTTGCCCGCGCCGATGTCCTTCTGGAAGGTCTTCAGGTCGCAGGTGTCGGCCATGCCCTTGAGCAGGGCGTCGTCGGTGGAGCCGTGGATCCAGCGGTTCTCGAACAGGTCGGCCACCGCGTCGCCCTCGCTGCCGGGCACCTGGGCCTTCCAGAAGTCGGTGTCCGGCTGCATCCACACCTCGTCGCCCTGTTTGACGATCTCCAAGGTGCCGCCGTGCCGGCCCATCTCCATCTCGCCCGCGCAGTTGCCGTCGCGGTCCAGGGCGAGATCCAACGAGGTCGGCTGGGTCCTGCTGACGTGCATGCCCTTGCTGCGGTCCGTCAGCTTCAGATGGACGGACTCGGCGTCCAGGAGGTTGTCCCGCGCCTGGCCGGCCAGCTCGCGGGCGGAGAGGTCGTCGCCGTCGGACGCCGTGGCGGTCGCGGCGAGGCAGGGCGTGAGAAGCAGGGCCGCGCTCGCCGCCAGGCAGGTCGTCAGCCTTCGTGCGGCCATGACGTCACCTCCGGTGCACACGTTCCCTCAGCGTACGTTTCGCACCTTTTATCTGCATGTCCTGCGGTGAGATGCCCCATTTGCCGGGACTTTCAGTGACGCCGAGCCGTTTCGACCGTGAATTCCGCATGCCGTCGGAGGAGAAGGGCAGGCGAACCCGGTCCCCGACAGTGACAGGTGAGTGACACAGGGGCACGGAACAGGAACGGAAGGCAGAACCCAGCTATGGCGGACACAGCGGAACATCGGACCCGGCAGACCGTCCACGCGGCCGTACGGTGGCGCGACGCGACCACGGGCGCCATGCGCGAGATCCTCGACCCGGCGGACGGCCTGCCCTTCGCTGTCGTCGCCGCCGAGGCCCCGGGCCGGGTCGTGGACCCGGGCACCCCGGACGTGCACAGCGTCGTCGTGCACGAGCCCGTCGGCGTCCGCGCGCTGATCACGCCCTGTTCCGCAGGGGAGTGACCTGCCCGCCTGCCCCCGCCAACACGGGGGCGGGCGCCCCCTGGTGCAGCTACTCCTTCAGGGGGTCTCGCATCATCGTGGCGAAGACCGGCGAGTCGTCGAAGGGCTGTTGCGGGCCGATATCCCGGTATCCCCAGGATTCATATACCGCCCTCAGTCGGCCGTCGGAGCGGCTGGCGTCGACGAGGAGCGTGGCGCGCTCCTCGCTGCGCTCGGCGAGGAGCGTCTCGTGCAGCATGCGGGAGACTCCTGCACCTGCGGTGCCGCGGTACGCCTTGCGGACGAGGACCTCTTGTACGGCGAACGTGCGGGTGCCCGTTTCCCGGGTGAAGTCGTCCGGCGGGACCTGCCGCATGGAGGTCCACCACCGTGATCCGGGGGCGAGCGGCCCTCCGAAGATGTAGCCGACTGGCTCCTCATCGCCATCGAGGGCGATGACGGCTCCCCAGCCGTCCCGGGAGGCATAGCTGGTCAGACGCTCGTCGAATCGGTCCACGGCGTTGAACGGGCTGTCCATCAGCCCGAACTCGGTTCGGACTTCCACATGGACATCGAGAAAGATCCGCCGGTACTTCTCTACATCGGTCGTTCGGAGCAGTTTCAGGGAGCCGGTGTCAGTCATGCGACCGCCGTTCGGTAGCGGGCCCGCCAGTCGCGGGCCCCGGGGTTACGGGGGGCCAGGGTGATGACCTGCTCGGTGAAGCCGTCCAAGAGCCTGCGGACGCGGGCGTGCCCGATCATGCCCTCGGGGATGCTTCGGGCGGTGCCGATCGCCTGGTCCAGGTCCCTCTGGCCGAGCTGCGCAACGGCGAGATGGGCGTGTACGAGTGCGCTGTTGCGTTTGAGGTCCGGCCGCAGGTACGCGAGGCTGCGGTGCGCATGTCTCTCAGCGGCGGGCCACTGTTCCAAGCGCATGCTCGCGACCATCGCGAGGTGGTCAAGCTCAGCCTGATCGTAGAAGGTGACCCAGGTCGGTCGGTGCTTGTTCGGATCGGCGCGGTCCAGTGCTTTCTGGGCCAGGTCCAGATAGCGCATGGAGTTCCTGTCGTCACCGAGTTGGGCATGAGTGACCGCCAGGCGGGACATGGCCAGAGAGGAGAACATCGCGTCGCTTCGGGTGATGGAGGACGCCTGAGCCCTCTCGGCCGCTGCCAGGGCGTCAGCGGGGCGGTTGAGATGCCGGAAAAGGATGCTGGCGTGACCCCACACGCGGAACTCGGTGGCAGGGTCGCCGGACAGGCCGGCGAGGCGGATGGTCCTGTCCAGGTGGTACTCGGCCGAATCGAAGCGCTGGCCGTCGATGGCTGCCCACATGGCAGAGTTGGAGAAAGCAGCGGCGACCGTGTACAGCTCGGAGCGAATCCGTGCTGACGCGTTGTTCTCCTGCTGGAGACTGATCACCCTGTCAGTGATGTCTGCGGCGCGCTTCTCCAGTGCCGGGGTGCCGCCGTACGTGCTCTCGGACGTGGTCCAGGCAACGAGTTCAGCCCTCAGTGCCTCGACGTCCTGGGAGCCGAGACGGCGGGGCCGTTGCCCGGCGGGTGGCGCGGCAAGGGCAACACCGGCGGCGGTGGCTGCGGCAAGCAAGGCGCGGCGATACAACGGGTCATCCTCGGGTCCTGGAGCGGGGTCTCCTGCCTTCTTACCCCCCCGAGGCACGAAGCCTAACTCTGTAGCCGTGCGACCGGTCACCCTCTCAAGCGCTGTCCTCAGCACGGCGTTGGGTGACTTGTGTTCGCCGCTGAGCAGCTTGCGAATGTGCCTGTCGTGGACTGTGCCGTACCGGCCCGTCAGCTCGCCGATTTCTGTGTTGACCTGGGAAGTCAGCTCCCCTACCTGCACCTTGTGGTCGTGCAGCCACGCGGCGAGCAAGTCGTTCCGTGTTCCCGGCATGACAGAACGTTAGGGTCCGGCACCGAAACGACGAGTAAAGGGACGGTCAAAACGGCAGGGGGCCCGCAGACAATGTCCGGTCTATTCGGCAGTCCCAAACAACTACAGGGCGCGGTTACCTGACTACACGTGAGCAAGGAAGCCAAGCGACGCGGCACCCCTTCTGCTCGCTCCTTCCTGCCCCCAGAGGACGTGATGACGACGACAGCCGAACAGACGTCCCGCTCGGCCCCCTACCGCAACGGTGACGTCATGCAACACCTGAACCCGCCAACAGCGCACACCGCGCTTCCCCCACGGGACGCGGAGAACTCCAGGAACGATGGTCCGATGTGCGCCGCGTCCGACGCGGCCTCCGAAACCCATCCAGTGAGTGCCACGCTCACCCTCTTACCGCTGGTGGTGGAACCGGAGACGCCTCGCTTCCGCTGGGAGACCAAGCTGGTGGCGAACGAGGCCTCTGGTCCCAACGCCCGGCTCCGAGTGCGCCCCCGGCTCACGGTGGCCCGCTGGTCCGGGGACGTCGATGCCGCCAGCCAGATCAGCGAGAAGCTCGTGGACAACGCGGCCCGCCACGGCATGCCGCTCAGCGGCGGCTTCGTGGGTTTGCGTCTGACGGTGCTTCCGGAGACGGACGAGCTCCGCGTCGAGGTCGACGACGCAGAACCTCTCTTCCCCGGCTTCAACGCGATCACCTGCGGATCGCCTCAGCGAGGCAGCGGCCTGTGGTGGGTGCACCACTACGGCGGGCAGCTGTCGTGGGACGTGAGAGTGGACGACGCCGGGCAGGTGGTGGGCAAGACGGTCACCGTGGTTCTGCGCCCGGCCGACGAGAGCGAGCCGGTATGAGCCTCACCGACCAGTTACCCCGCCGTGTGCTCACCCCGGAGCGGACGCTGCCGGACACGGCCCCGGTCGGCTTCACCACCACTTCCGGGGCCGTCGACCCGAAGCACGTCGCTCCCGACATGGGCGACCTGGCCGCCCGTGTGCGCAGCCTGATGGCCCTTCAGCAACAAAAGGTGCTCCAGCTCCCGCTCGGCGGGAGGTTCTTCGACATCGTGGTCACGGCCAGCGGTGCGTCGGCCTACGCTGCCATGGCGGTCATGGACGGTATCCAGCAGACCGGCGATGACCAGCCGGACGCGTGTGGCCCCGTCATCGAAGACCCGCAACGATCCTGGCTCATCTGGCTCGTGCCGCCGGGCACCAGCGAGCGCTGGGCGCCGCACAGCCACGCTCTGTGCCTCGGCCGCCCGCACCGCATAGCGCTGCCGCCGATGGCGATGACGGAGCCGCCCGGCCCGTACTGGCTGCGGCCCTGCCGCGGTGACCGGCTCGTCCCGCCGGCGGCGCTGCGTCAGCTCCTCGACCAGTTCCAGCCGGGCCCCGCACCGCACGAAACGCTCCTCGGATCCGTGCTGAGCACGATCGCCTGAAACCCCGCGTGCGGAGAGTGCTCCCACCTCCTCAAGCACCACACCGCACGCGGTCACAGCGCCTGCCGTCGAGAAGGCTCCCTCTCGGCGGCAGGTCAAGACCTCCAAGGAACCGACGTGTTCACAACTCTCAAGCCCCAGGTCCGCACCGCCCGGCTCGAAATCCTGCGCAAGGAGTACATGGACCAGATCGCCGCCGACGTCGCCCTCCGGGGCCGCCCGCTGCGCGTCGCGTCGTACGTGCTCGCGCAACACGGTGACCAACGGAGAGCGGACCTCACGCTGATCGCCGAGCATGCGGCGGAAATGGGCTGGCAGGTCGCTTCGAGCACGTTCGCCGACGCGGGACAGCCGCTCCCGCTGCTGGAACGGTCCGGCTTCACAGAAGCCTGCCGGTATGCGGCCCGGGGCTTCGCCGACGGCGTCCTCGCTATCGCCCGGCCGGCCATCACCACCGACAACGACACCTATGCGCGTCTCCTGGAGCGCCTTTACCAGCGCCACGTGTTCCTGGCATACCTCCCCGCCCTGCCCGAGCCCACCCCCTAGCCCCCGCTTCCCGCCGGACGCGTACAAGGATCCGGCGCGAAGCGGGGTTCAACGCCCGGCGTCGGGCTGCAAGCCCCCGCGCAGCTCGACGCCGGGTTTCCAGAAGGGAAGACGACGTGTACGACCCCGTTGCGCTAGCGGCCGACGACCGACGGCAGGGCAGTGCCGAGAAGGTGCGGCCGCTGCCCCAGGACCTGATCCGACGCACCATCAGGACGGTGCTGGGCAAGCTGCGGCTGGGCCGCCCGGATCTCGGCAGTGAGGAGCAGCACGCGCATCTGGCGGGGCTTCTGCGCGGTCAGATGCACTTGCTTCTGCGCGACCTGGACCGGGCCGACGGGATGAGCAGGAAGACGTGCGAGACCGCGGACTGGGTCGCCGGCCGCGCTCGTGAAGCTCTCTACGCCCCCCTTGCCGGAGTCTGGCAGCCGGATCGTCTGCACGACCTCGCGGTTTGGTCCCGGGCGCTGCTGATCCTGCTGGAGCAGCAGGCAGCGCAGCACGCCGCAGCCCCCCCTTTGAGACCGCGCCCCCGGGAATGACCGCTGGAGATCCCCCACGGCGACGGGCACGGGGGCGCGGCATTGACCCCCTGTCCGGCGGCCGGGTATGCCATCGAGCCCCGGCCGTCGGACAGGCACCATCCCCCTTCGAGAAGAGGAAACCGCATGTCTCTGGCCGAAATGCCCGCCGTGGACGCTGTCGCCAGCGCCGCGAAGCGGATTCTGGAGAGCATCAAGGGCGACCGGGAGTTCTCCTCGTTCCGGGCGGCGAGCCTGGAGTACTCCGATGACTGGCAGTGCTTCACCGGGTCGGCATGGGACGCTCCGGCCGGGAGCACGACATCGACTTCGCCGAGGCCTAGCCGAGCGCGGCCCGCAGCACTGCCGTGATGTCCGTGCCGGGATCTGAGGCGAGCAGAATCTCTGTCGCCTGCCGGATCACGTCGTCGCACATCTCTGGCGGTGCCGCGTCCAGCGCCGTCCGTACCCACCTGGGAACCTCGCCGGCCTCTACCGGCGGCGGGGTTTCCCACGGCAGCGGAAGGCTCTCGGTGGCGTAACGGGAGGCCGGCAGCCCGACCCGTTCGGGATGCACGCACACCGGCACGCCCGCCGCGGTGAACCGATAGCCGGTCGCCGGGTCGAAGGGGCAGTCACGGGAGGGGCGTTCGGCGACGTCGAACGTGCCGCCCGGCAGCCGTAGGGACGGGCACACGCCGCACACTGGCCGACCGTCCCGCGCGAACGGCTTGCCCCGCTCCCTCACGCGCCTCGCCTCCTGCCCCCGCTGCAGGCCAGCACCGTAGCCGAATTTCATCCGGCTCCGATGTTCCATCGGCACCCGTCACCCGAGCGAGTGCCTCGTAAACCGGCCCGGTCGTGCGCGGATCCCCTCGGCGCACGGCCGGCGCCTTCCACCCCAGTGGCCATTCAAGAAGGTCCCCATGACCGAGGTGAAGCTGCCCGCGTACAAGGAGGGCTGCGACGCCGACCCGGAGAAGGTCGCCTGCGCCTATCCGCACACCCCGCTGCAGAAGTACCTCAACGCGGACTTCGCCCGCTCCGGCGGCGAGGCGGCCGCGTTCCTGAAGAGGTTCGAGTGGACCACCGAGGACCGGAACGAGGTCTCCTTGATGATCGCCGACCAGAAGCTCAGCCCCGAGGAGGCGGCGAAGAAGTGGGCGGACGGCCACGAGCCGACCTGGCGCGCGTGGCTGCCCTGACGCCCCCTCACGAGCCGGTCCGGCGTACGCGGCCGCCCTGACCGTCACTCACGGATCAGCCCGTACGCGGCCGTCCCGCCCCTCACCTCAGTCGCTCGGCGATCTCGCGCAGTGCCCGGGTCGCCCGGCGCTGGAGTCCGGGGCCGAACGTGATCCGGGTGGCCCCTCGCTCACCGAGCTCGGCGAGCGAGGGGCCTTCGCCGTCCCCCACCGACGCGATGACGTTGACCGGTCCCTGGATCCCGGACCGCAGCAGCGGCAGCAGGCCGTGGGGAGCGCCGATCGGGTACACGCAGTCCGCGCCCGCCGCCACATACAGCGCGGCCCGCTCGATGGCCCGGTCCGGATCGGTGACCCCGCGCAGGAACGTGTCGATGCGCGCGTTGACGAACAGCTGGTCCGCCGCGGCCGACCGCACCTCGGCGAGCCAGTCGGCGTGCCGCCGCGGGTCCTTGAGGACCCCGTGGGCCGAGTCCTCCAGGTTGCACCCGACGGCCCCCGCCTCCAGCAGCCGTTCCACCAGCTCCTTCGGCGCGAGCCCGTACCCGCCCTCGACGTCCGCCGACACCGGTACGTCCACGGCCCGGGTGATCCGCGCGACGGCCGCGAACATCTCGTCGGCCGGGGTCTGCCCGTCCGCGTACCCCAGCGAGGCGGCGATCCCGGCGCTCGGCGTGGCCAGCGCGGGGAACCCCGCCTCGACGAGCACCCGGGCACCGGCCGCGTCCCAGGGGCCGGGCAGGACCAGGGGGTCGGCGGGGGAGGGGCGCCGGTGCAGGGCGCGGAAGACCGCCGCCCCGCCGCCGGTCACCGGGCCGGGCCGCCACTCGCTCACGTGTGCGCCCCGGGCCGGTAGTGACCGGGCACCATCCGGCAGGTCACGCCGAACCGGTTCCACGCGTTGATGACCGTGATCACCGCGATCACCTGGGCCAGCTCCGCGTCCTCGAAGTGCTTGGCGGCCCGCTCGTAGACCTCGTCCGGCACGAAGCCTCCCCCAGCCAGCTCGGTCACCGCCTCGGCCAGCTCCAGGGCCGCCAGTTCCTTCCCGGTGTAGAAGTGCTCCGACTCCCGCCAGGCGCCGAGCTGCACGATCCGCTCCACGCTCTCCCCCGCGGCGAGGGCGTCCTTGCTGTGCATGTCCAGGCAGAAGGCGCAGTTGTTGAGCTGCGAGGCGCGGATCTTGACCAGCTCCACCAGCCGCGGGTCGAGGCCCTTGTTGGCGGCGGCCTCCAGCCGGACCATCGCCTTGTACACATCGGGCGCGAGCTCGGCCCAGGCCAGGCGCGCGGGGCGTTCGGGGGCGTACTCGACTGTCTCGTCCGTCGTCATGCCTACGACCCTAGGAACCCTAAGGCCCACGGGTATGGTCCATTGTCATGGCGAAACCGTGGGCCACTTTCGGCATCGACCTGCACCTGGAACCCGCCGGACCGGGACTGCGCCGGGGGCTGACCGAAGCCCTGCGCGAGGCCGTGCGCACCGGCCGGCTCGCCCCCGGCACCCGGCTGCCGTCCTCCCGCGCGCTCGCCGCGGACCTGGGCATCGCCCGCAACACCGTCGCCGACGCCTACGCCGACCTCGTCGCCGAGGGCTGGCTCACCGGCCGGCAGGGCTCGGGCACCCGGGTCGCCGAGGGGGTAACCTCCGCGTCCTTCGGGCAGTGGAGGAATGCCGCGTCCGCCACCGCGCGGACGCTCCCGCCACCGCACCGCCGCCCGGCCGCCGGACCCGCCTACTCGCTGATCCCCGGCACCCCCGACCTCTCCTCCTTCCCGCGCACCCAGTGGCTCACGGCCGCCCGCCGCGCCCTGGCCGCCGCCCCGCACGACGCCCTCGGCTACGGCGACCCACGAGGCCGCGTCGAACTGCGCACCGCCCTCGCCGGATACCTCTCCCGCGCCCGCGGCGTGCGCGCCCACCCCGACCGCATCGTCGTCTGCGCGGGCCTCGCGGACGGGCTGCGGCTGCTCGCCCAGGCCCTGCGCCGACGAGGCCTCGGCACCCTCGCCGTGGAGTCGTACGGCCTCGACGTGCACCGGGAGCTCGTGGAACGCGAGGGCCTCGCCACCACCCCGCTGCCGTTCGACGCGGACGGCACCGTCACCGAGGGCCTGGCGGCCGAGGGCGCGGTCCTGCTCACCCCCGCCCACCAGTTCCCCATGGGGCTCGCCCTGCGCTCCGACCGCCGCGCCTCCCTCGTCGACTGGGCCCGCAGCACCGGCGGACTGATCCTGGAGGACGACTACGACGGCGAGTTCCGCTACGACCGCCGCCAGCCCGTCGGCGCCCTCCAGGTCCTCGACCCCGAGCGCGTCGCCTACCTCGGCACCGCCAGCAAGTCCCTCGCCCCCGGCCTGCGCCTGGGCTGGCTGGTGCTGCCGCGCCCGCTGGTGGAGGAGGTCACCGCGCTGGGCGGCGCCCGCTCGGCCAGCGCCGTCGAGCAGCTCACCCTCGCCGAGTTCATCGCCTCCGGCGCCTACGACCGCCATCTGCGCTCCGCCCGGCTGCGCTACCGGCGACGCCGCGACGCCCTGGTCGCCGCCCTCGCCGAACGCGCCCCGGAGGTGACGGTCACCGGCATCGCGGCCGGACTGCACGCCGTCCTGCGACTGCCGCCCGGCACCGAGCAGTCCGTCGTCCGCGCCGCCGCCTGGCACGGCCTCGCCGTGCACGGACTGTCCTTCCACCGCCACCCCGACGCCACAGGCGATCCCCTCGACGCCCTGGTCATCGGCTACGGAACCCCGCCCGACCACGCCTGGGCCGGGACCCTCGACGCGCTGTGCGCGGCCCTCCCGTAGGGTGTGCGGGCACACGCGCGAACTCTCGGGGGAGACAACCGACATGGCAGAAGCACGGCGACGGCTGCGCTCCGGCACGGTCGTCCTCGGCGCCTGGGTCGTCGACGGCGAGTCCGCCGGTCTCGGCATCCGCGAGTCCTGCGGCCTGGTCACGGACGAGTACGCCCGCTTCCTCTGCCGCATGTGATCCTCTGACGCCGGGTTCCGGGCCGGACCCGGTACCGCATCGCCGGGGCCGGCCCGGCCGGGGTGCCGGGGGCTGGGCGCCGGGGGCTACTGGCCCAGCACGTCCCGCAGTTGGGCCAGTCCCCAGTCCAGGTCCTCCTCGGAGATCACCAGCGGCGGCGCGATGCGGACCGTGTGCCCATGGGTGTCCTTCACCAGCACCCTCCGCTCCATCAGCCGCTCCGAGACGTCCCGGCCCGTCCCGTACGCCGGAGCGATGTCGATCCCCGCCCACAGCCCACGCCCCCGCACCGCCGTGACCGGCCCGCCGCCGGTGAGCGCCGCCAGCTCCCGGTGCAGCCGCTCGCCGAGCAGGGCCGACCGCTCCTGGTACTCGCCCGTCCGCAGCATGGCGAGCACCTCCAGCGCCACCGCGCACGCCAGCGGGTTCCCGCCGAACGTCGACCCGTGCTCCCCGGGCCGGAACACCCCGAGCACCTCGGCACTCGACACCACCGCCGACACCGGCACGATCCCGCCGCCCAGCGCCTTGCCCAGCACATACATGTCCGGCACGACACCCTCGTGCTCACACGCGAACGTCCGCCCCGTGCGCCCGAGTCCGGACTGGACCTCGTCCGCCACGAACAGCACGTTCCGCTCCCGGGTCAGCCTGCGGACCTCCGGCAGATAGCCGGCCGGCGGCACGATCACCCCCGACTCGCCCTGGATCGGCTCCAGCAGCACCGCCACCGTGTTCTCCGTCAGGGCCGACCGCATCGCCGTCAGATCCCCGTACGGCACGATCTCGAACCCCGGTGTGTACGGCCCGAAGTCCGTCCGCGCCTCCGTGTCCGTCGAGAAGCTGATCACCGTCGTGGTGCGGCCGTGGAAGTTGCCGCCCGCGACGACGACCTTCGCCCTCTCCGCCGGCACGCCCTTGACCCGGTACCCCCACTTTCGGGCGGTCTTCACCGCCGTCTCCACCGCCTCCACGCCGGTGTTCATCGGCAGCACCGTCTCCATGCCGCACAGTTCGGCGAGCTCCGTGCAGAACGCGGCGAAGCGGTCGTGATGGAACGCCCGCGAGGTCAGCGTCACCCGGTCCAGCTGCGCCTTCGCCGCCTCGACCAGGCGCCGGTTGCCGTGCCCGAAATTGAGCGCCGAGTAGCCGGCCAGCAGATCCAGATACCGCCTCCCCTCCACATCCGTCATCCACGCCCCGTCGGCCGTGGCCACGACCACCGGCAGGGGGTCGTAGGTGTGCGCGCTGTGCGCCTCAGCGGCGGCGATGAGGGCGTCGGTGGCGGTCATGGCGTCTCCCGGAGGTGTGGCAGACAAATGGGGGCAGACCTCCCTTCTATCCTCGCCCGCATGGTGGACGCGGGAGCCGCGCGCGAGGAACCGCCCGGTAGGCTGGCCCAGGGCCGTGACTGGCGCGCTGGGCCCTGCCGACGGCAGGGCCCGAGGATGGGACCGACCATCGGGGAGCGGCCTTGTGATGATCAGTGCCGTGCGCCTGGGCCAGCCGTGAACCGTGAACACACACGCCGTCCGGAGGCCGACATGCCCGAGCAGCAGCCCCTCTCCACCGAGTCCACCGCCTTCCGTGCCGCCCTCGACGTGATCCGCGCCGTCGAGCCGCGCGTCGCCGACGCCATCGGCCAGGAGGTCCACGACCAGCGAGAGATGCTCAAGCTGATCGCCTCCGAGAACTACGCCTCCCCGGCGACCCTCCTCGCGATGGGCAACTGGTTCAGCGACAAGTACGCCGAGGGCACCGTCGGCCGCCGCTTCTACGCCGGCTGCCGCAACGTCGACACCGTCGAGTCGCTGGCCGCCGAGCACGCCAAGGAACTCTTCGGCGCCCGCCACGCCTACGTACAGCCGCACTCCGGCATCGACGCCAACCTCGTCGCCTTCTGGGCGGTCCTCGCCGACCGCGTCGAGGTCCCCTTCCTGGAGAAGACCGGCGCCCGCCAGGTCAACGACCTCAGCGAGGCCGACTGGGCCGAGCTGCGCCAGGCATTCGGCAACCAGCGCATGCTCGGCATGTCCCTGGACGCCGGCGGTCACCTCACCCACGGCTTCCGCCCGAACATCTCCGGCAAGATGTTCGACCAGCGCTCCTACGGCACCGACCCGGCCACCGGCCTGATCGACTACGACGCGCTGCGCGCCCAGGCCCGCGAGTTCAAGCCGCTGATCGTCGTCGCCGGCTACTCCGCCTACCCCCGTCTGGTGAACTTCCGCATCATGCGCGAGATCGCCGACGAGGTCGGTGCCACGCTCATGGTCGACATGGCCCACTTCGCGGGCCTGGTCGCCGGCAAGGTCCTCACCGGCGACTTCGACCCGGTCCCGCACGCCCAGATCGTCACCACCACCACCCACAAGTCGCTGCGCGGCCCGCGCGGCGGCATGGTCCTGTGCGACGACTCCCTCAAGGACCAGGTCGACCGCGGCTGCCCGATGGTGCTCGGCGGCCCGCTGCCGCACGTGATGGCGGCCAAGGCGGTGGCCCTCGCCGAGGCCCGCCGGCCCTCCTTCCGTGACTACGCCCAGCGGATCGTGGACAACTCCCGCGCCCTCGCCGAGGGCCTGATGCGCCGGGGCGCGACCCTGGTGACCGGCGGCACCGACAACCACCTCAACCTGATCGACGTGGCCACCTCCTACGGCCTCACCGGCCGCCAGGCCGAGGCCGCCCTGCTGGACTCCGGCATCGTCACCAACCGCAACGCCATCCCCGCCGACCCGAACGGCGCCTGGTACACCTCCGGCATCCGCATCGGCACCCCGGCGCTGACCACCCGCGGCCTCGGCACCGCCGAGATGGACGAGGTGGCCGGCCTGATCGACCGGGTCCTCACCGCCACGGAGGCCGGCACCACCAAGTCCGGCGCCCCCTCCAAGGCCTCGCACGTCCTCGACGCGAAGATCTCCGAGGAGATCGCCCACCGGGCCACCGACCTGGTGGCGGGCTTCCCGCTGTACCCGGAGGTCGACCTCGGCTGACGCCACCGCCCGGGGCCACGGCCCGCGGGGCGTGACTCACAGGCCGGCCGGCTCCTGACGGGGCTGCCCCCGCGACGGCTCGGACTCCTCCCGGGCCGTCGCGCGGCGTATCAGCGGGGGCCCGCCGTACCCGCCCGCGAGGCCGACGCCGAGTTTCCGCCCCGTCCCCGACCTCCCCTCGCGCTCTGAGAGAATGGGTGCCATGGCCTCTGACCGACCTCGCGTGCTCTCCGGAATCCAGCCCACGTCGGGCTCGTTCCACCTCGGCAACTACCTCGGTGCCGTCCGCCAGTGGGTGGCCCTGCAGGAGACCCACGACGCGTTCTACATGGTCGTCGACCTGCACGCGATCACGCTCCCGCAGGACCCGAAGGAGCTGCGGGACAACACCCGGCTCGCCGCCGCGCAGCTGCTCGCGGCCGGGCTCGACCCCGAGCGCTGCACGCTGTTCGTCCAGAGCCATGTGCCCGAGCACGCGCAGCTCGCCTGGATCATGAACTGCCTCACCGGCTTCGGCGAGGCCTCGCGCATGACGCAGTTCAAGGACAAGTCCGCCAAGCAGGGCGCCGAGCGCGCCTCGGTCGGCCTGTTCACCTACCCGATCCTCCAGGTCGCCGACATCCTGCTGTACCAGGCGAACGAGGTGCCGGTGGGCGAGGACCAGCGCCAGCACATCGAGCTCACCCGTGACCTCGCCGAGCGGTTCAACGGCCGCTTCGGGGAGACCTTCACCATCCCCAAGCCGTACATCCTCAAGGAGACGGCGAAGATCTACGACCTCCAGGACCCGGCGATCAAGATGAGCAAGTCGGCGTCCACGCCGAAGGGCCTCATCAACCTGCTCGACGAGCCGAAGGCGACCGCGAAGAAGGTCAAGAGCGCGGTCACCGACACCGACACGGTGGTCCGCTACGACGCCGAGGCCAAGCCGGGTGTGAGCAACCTCCTGACGATCTACTCGACCCTCACGGGGGCGGGAATCGCCGAGCTGGAGGAGAAGTACGCGGGCAAGGGCTACGGTGCGCTCAAGACGGACCTCGCCGAGGTCGTGGTCGAGTTCGTGACGCCGTTCCGGGAGCGGACCCAGCAGTATCTGGACGACTCCGAGACGCTGGACTCGATCCTGGCCAAGGGCGCGGAGAAGGCGCGTGCCGTCGCGGCGGAGACGCTCGCGCAGGCCTACGACCGGGTCGGCTTCCTGCCGGCCAAGCACTGAGCCGGCACGGGGCGCACCCCCGCACATCCGTAGGACCGGACAGAGCGCTGCACATCACTTCGGCTGCGCCTGCCCGCAGCACGGCCGTGGCCGTACCCTCGAAAGCCGGACGACCGGGCGCGAGCCCGGTCCGCCGGTACCAGCCACCGACACGACGACAGGAGACGACGTGGGGACGACGATCGGTGTGTCGATCGCGGTCCCGGAGCCGCACGGCAGCCTCCTCCAGGAGCGACGCGCGGGCTTCGGCGACGCCGCGGCTCACGGCATCCCCACGCATGTCACCCTGCTGCCGCCGACCGAGGTCGAGGCGGCTGAGCTGCCGGCCGTCGAGGCGCATCTGACGCACGTCGCCGCGGCCGGGCGGCCCTTCCCGATGCGGCTGTGCGGGACGGGCACCTTCCGCCCGCTGTCGCCGGTGGTGTTCGTCAACGTCGTCGAAGGCGCGCAGGACTGCGCACGGCTGCAGCAGCAGGTGCGCGACGCCTCCGGGCCGGTCGCCCGCGACCTGCAGTTCCCGTACCACCCGCACGTCACCGTTGCCCACGGCATCGACGAGGCGGCCATGGACCGTGCCTTCGCCGAGCTCGCCGACTACGAGGCCGCCTGGCCCTGCACCGGCTTCGCGCTCTACGAGCAGGGCCCCGACGGGGTGTGGCGCAAGCTGCGCGAGTACCTCTTCGGCGGCTCCGTGGTGCCGCCGCAGGCCACGGCGGCGTCCGTGGAGCAGGGCCCGCTGCCGGCCGTGTAGGACCGGCGTAAAAGCGGCCCGACCGTTCCCGGCGCGCTCCTACAGCGGCAGCCGCCGGAGCAGCCCGCGCGGCAGGTGCCGTACCGCCGACATCACCAGGCGCAGGGCGCCCGGCACCCACACCGTCTCCGACCGCCGCCGCAGTCCCAGTTCGACGGCCGTCGCGACCGCCTCTGGTGTGGTCGCCAGGGGCGCCTCGGGCAGGCCGGCCGTCATCCTCGTACGGACGAATCCCGGGCGTACGACCATCACGTGGACGCCGGTGCCGTGCAGGGCGTCGCCCAGGCCCTGGGCGAAGGCGTCCAGGCCGGCCTTGCTGGAGCCGTAGATGAAGTCGGCGCGGCGGGCGCGTTCGCCCGCGACCGAGGAGAGGACGACCAGGGAGCCGTGGCCCTGGTTCTGCAGGGCGCGGGCGGCGAGCAGGCCGGCCGAGACGGCGCCGGTGTAGTTGGTCTGCGCGACGCGCACGGCGGCGGCCGGGTCGCGCTCGTCGCGTGCCTGGTCGCCCATGACGCCGAAGGCGAGCAGCACCAGGTCGATGTCGCCCTCGGCGAAGATCTTGCCGAGCGCGGCCTCGTGGCTGTCGGGGTCGAGGGCGTCGAAGGCGACCGTGCGGGTGTCGGCGCCGAGCGCGCGCAGGCTCGCGGCGGCCTGTTCCAGGGCGGGGGAGGGGCGTCCGGCGAGCCAGACGGTACGGGTGCGGCGGGCGATCAGACGGCGGGCGGTGGCCAGCGCGATCTCGGACGTACCGCCGAGGACGAGCAGGGACTGGGGCAGACCGAAGGCGTCCTTCACGACAGCTCCTGGGTGAGTGGAGGGACAGGCGGCGGGATCGGGGCACCGCGTCCGCCGGGGCCCGGCCGGCACGGCGACCCGTCAGACGGCGAGGCGGCGGCCCCAGCCGGTGAGGGGAAAGGTGCGGTCCCCGCCGGTGGGGGGAACGGTGTCGGAGTCGGCAGGCATGCCGGTGACCGTATCGCCGCTCTGCGGGCGTTCAGTTATGAAACGTACCTTTCCTCCCCAAAATGGGTGATTAATGGTATGTCGCTCAATATTGCCGAAGCTCCGGCGATTCCGGAGTGGACAGTGAGTCCACATGGACCACCTCGACGACCTCCTCCCCACGGCGCTGCGTGCGACGGCGCTCACGGCGGGCGCGCATCTCGCCGGCATGGGAGTGAAGCGGATCGTGCGCCGACCGCGCCCGGCCCGGGTCGAGCCCCTGGCGCGGACATGACGGTGGCCGGCCGGTGAGCCGCGCACGGCGCAGTGAACCTCTCACCCCGCCGTTCCGGGGTACTCACACATCGGTGTCCCACGGACAGGGCAGGGTCGGATCATGGACTGGCTGAAGAAACTCCCCGTCGTCGGGCCGGCGGTCACCTGGCTGATGACCACGCACGCCTGGCGGTCGTACGAGCGGCTGGACCGGGTGAAGTGGACCCGGCTGGCCGCCGCGATGACGTTCGTCAGCTTCATCGCGCTGTTCCCGCTGCTGACGGTGGCCGCCGCGGTCGCCGCCGCCACCCTCAGCAAGGAGCAGCAGCAGAAGCTGGAGGACAAGATCGCCGACCAGGTGCCCGGCATCTCCGACCAGCTGAACATCGGCGGGCTGGTCGACAACGCCGGTACGGTCGGCCTGATCGCCGGCGCCCTGCTGCTGCTCACCGGCATCAGCTGGGTCGGCTCGATGCGGGACTGTCTGCGCGCGGTGTGGGAGCTGCCGGACAAGGAGGAGAGCCCGCTGGTGAGCAAGGCGAAGGACGCCGGGGTGCTGTTCGGCCTCGGCGGCGCACTGCTGGTCACGCTGGGCGTCTCCGGCGTCGCCTCGGCGGCGGTGGGCTGGATCGTCGACCAGCTCGGCATCAGCCGGGGCGGGATCGGCAGCATCCTGCTGCACACGGCCGCGTTGGCCGTCGCCGTGCTCGCCGACTTCCTCGTCCTGCTGTACGTCCTCACACTGCTGCCCGGCGTCGAGCCGGACCGCAGCGCCCTGCTGGTCGCCGCGCTGATCGGCGCGGTCGGCTTCGAGGCGCTGAAGCTGCTGCTCAGCGGCTACATCCAGGGCGTCGCCACGAAGAGCATGTACGGCGCGTTCGGCGTTCCGGTGGCGCTGCTGCTGTGGATCAACTTCACCGCGAAACTGCTGCTGTTCTGCGCCGCCTGGACGGCGACGCAGAAGGGGCAGAAGGGGGAGAGCGACGCGGTCACCGACGACGACGCATCAGCTCCGGTAGCGGCCAACGGCGGTTGACCAGGAACACCGCGGCCGCCAGCAGCGCCAGCACCCCCGCGGTTATCGCCGCCGCGATCCCGACGCCGCCCGAGCCGCCCGACTCCGCGGCACCGACCGCCGCCTGCTTCCCGCTGTCCCCGTCACCGGAGTCGGAGCCGGCGGCACCGTCCCCCGCGCCGCCCGCCTCGCCGGAGGCCGTCGCCCCGGGCTGCGCGCCCGCCGCGCCCCTCGGCGCGACCAGCTCGCCGACCGGCGTCACCTTGCCGGACGCCAGGAAGCCCCAGTCCAGGAGCTGGGCGGTCTCCTTGTAGACCTCGTTGTGGTCGTCCTTCTCCGGGTTCATCACCGTGACCAGCAGCACCTTGCCGTTGCGTTCGGCGACGCCGGTGAAGGTGGAGCCCGCGTTGGTGGTGTTGCCGTTCTTGACGCCGGCGATGCCCCGGTACTGGGAGATGTCGTAGTCGCCGGTCAGCAGCCGGTTGGTGTTCTGGATCTCGAAGGACCGCCGGACGAGCTTGCCCTTCCTGGACTTCTTCGTCTCGCCGGGGAACTGGGCCCGCACGGTCGAGCAGTACTCGCGGAAGTCCTTCTTCTGCAGCCCGGAGCGGGCGAACAGCGTGAGGTCGTACGCGGAGGACACCTGGCCCGGGGCGTCGTAGCCGTCCGGGCTGATCACCTCGGTGTCGAGAGCCTGGAGCTCCTCGGCGTGCCGGTTCATCGCCTCGACGGTGGCGTCGACGCCGCCGTTCATCGCGGACAGCACGTGCACGGCGTCGTTGCCGGAGCGCAGGAAGACGCCCAGCCACAGGTCGTGCACGGTGTAGGTCTCGTCCTCCTTTATCCCGACCATGCTGGAGCCGGAGCCGACCTCCGCGAGGTCGGAGGGGACCACCTTGTGCTTGTCGGTGCGCGGGAACTTCGGCAGCAGCGTGTCCGCGAACAGCATCTTCAGGGTGCTGGCCGGAGCCAGCCGCCAGTGCGCGTTGTGCGCGGCGAGCACCTCACCCGACTCCGCGTCGGCCACGATCCAGGACCGCGCGGTGATGCCCTTGGGCAGCACCGGGACGCCGGGCGCCAGCTCGACCTGGGTGCCCGGCCGGCCGAGCCGGGCGCCGCCGACGGTCGACATGCCCGCCGGGGGAGTCGCCGAAGGGGTCACCGAGGCGCTCGGCGAGGGCTTCGGCGCCGCGAAGGAGGCGGGCGCGGTCAGGGCGACGGACAACAGGGCGGCGGAAGCGACCAGGAGGGATCGCCTCACGGTCTTCTCGGGTGCGGGCACGATCGAGAAAGTACAGGCACGCTCCGGCGAAGTCGCGCGCCCCTCCCCACCCCGGCCACGGAACAGGCCACCCGGCGGTGATACTGGTGCTATGAAACTCAGCCGCCCCGTCTCCTGGTTCCTGCTCGCCTTCGGGGTGTGGAGCTGGGTCATCTGGATCACTTTCGTCAAGAACCTGGTCAAGGACGGCAGCGGGCTGGCTTTCGAGAACGGCGACCCGACGGCGTACTTCTGGGTGCATCTGCTGCTGGCCGTCGTCTCCTTCGTATTGGGGACGATCGTCGGCGGCATCGGGTTGCGCGGACTGCGCGCACTGCGCCCGACGTCATAGCGGCACCGTCGGGCGCGGCACCGCGCCGGACACCCCAGCGGGACCGACAGCACGAGATCGTCATCACGGGATCAGGGACACGACAGCGTGGTCATCCTCATCGCACTGCTCGCACTCGGCGTCATGGTCGTCGCCAACTGGTATCTCTGGCGCCGCCTGTTCCGGGACACCACCGCCGGTCCGGGCCGGGTCCGCCGGGCGGGCGCCGGGCTGATCGCCGGCGGCTGGGCGCTGTTCGTCGGCGCCATGATCGCCGAGCGCGCCGACGCCCCCTTCTGGCTCCAGCGCACCCTGGCCTGGCCGGGCTTCCTGTGGCTCGCGCTCGCGCTGTACCTGCTGCTCGCCGTGGTCGCGGGTGAGCTCGTACGACCGCTGCTGCGGCGCCTCCTGGACCGCCGCCGCCCCGCCGGGACGGCCGGGACGGGCGTACGGCGCACGGAACCGGAACCGGAACCGGAACCCGCGACGGTCGGCGGCCCGCCCGACAAGCCGCGGTCCACCCCGCGGCCCGAGCCCGACACCGACCCGGCGTCCGCCCCCGAGCAGCGCCCCGAGCCCACCCGCCGGCTGTTCGTCTCCCGTGTCGTCGCCGGAGCCGCCGCCGCGGCCGCGGTCGGAACCGTCGGCTACGGCACCTACGGTGTGCTGCGCGGCCCCGGAGTGAAGCGGATCACCGTGCCGCTGGCGAAGCTGCCGCGCGCGGCGCACGGCTTCCGGATCGCGGTGGTCAGCGACATCCACCTGAGCCCCGTGCTCGGCCGCGGCTTCGCGCGGAAGGTCGTCGACACGATCAACTCCACGCAGCCCGACCTGATCGCGGTGGTCGGCGACCTCGTCGACGGCAGCGTGGCCAACCTCGGCCCGGCCGCCGCCCCCCTCGCCGGACTGCGGGCACGGCACGGCGCCTACTTCGTCACCGGCAACCACGAGTACTACTCCGGGGCCGGCCAGTGGATCGACGAGGTGCGCCGCCTCGGCCTGCTGCCGCTGGAGAACGCCCGCACCGAGCTGCCGTACTTCGACCTCGCCGGAGTGAACGACATCGCGGGTGAGAGCGAGGGCCAGGGCCCCGACTTCGCCCGCGCCCTCGGCGACCGCGACCGGGCACGCGCGTGCGTGCTGCTCGCCCACCAGCCGGTGCAGATCGACGAGGCCGTCGAGCACGGTGTCGACCTCCAGCTCTCCGGCCACACCCACGGCGGCCAGCTCTGGCCCGGCAACCTCGTGGCGGCCGCCGCGAACCCGACCCTCGCGGGCCTGGAGCGCCACGGCGACACCCAGTTGTACGTCTCCCGCGGCGCGGGCGCCTGGGGCCCGCCCACGCGCGTGGGAGCGCCCTCGGACATCACGGTCGTGGAACTGGCGTCGCTGCGGGCCTGAGCGGGGAGGCTCCTCGCAGCCGCACCCACCGGGAGACCTGATGCGCGCGCGTGTGACCGCCGAGGCCGGGCGCGGACCGCTGCGCCTCGCCCTGTTCGAGGAGTACGTCGTCACCACCCTGGACGTCGGCGGCGGCCAGTACCTCTCCGACGGCACGGGCGTGTTCCGCCTGTGGCGGCTCGACTGGATCTGACGCCCTACGCGTCGTCGTCCCGCGGGGGGAGGCCGCTCTGCCCCCGCGCGGGCAGCGACACCGTCACGGCCAGGCCCTCGCCCGGTGCCGTAGCCACGGACACCTCGCCCCCATGGGCCCGTACGACGCCCTGGACGATGGCCAGGCCCAGCCCGCTGCCCGCGCCGCCCCCGGCCCGGAAGAAGCGGTCGAAGACACGGCCCGCGTCCTCCTCGCCGAGCCCCGGACCCTCGTCGGCGACACACAGCCGCACGACCCCGTCCACCCGCTCCACACCGAGTCGGACCGGCACCTCGGTGGGCGTGTGCACCCGGACGTTGCCCACCAGATTGCCCAGCACCTGGCGCAGCCCCGACTCGTCGGCGCGCACCAGCAGGGCGCCCTCGGCGGCGACCGCGACCGGCCGGTCCGGCTGCTGCACCCGCAGGTCCTCGGCCGCCTCGCGCACCAGCCGGCTCAGGTCGACGTTGCGCAGCCGCAGTTCGGGCCGCTGGTCGAGCCGCGCCAAGGTGAGCAACTCGTCGACCAGACGCCCCATCCGGTCGGTCTCGGCCAGCACCCGGTCCCACACCCGCCGGCGCTCCGCCCGCTCCTGGAGCATGCCCTTGTCGTACAGCTGGAGATAGCCGCGGATCGCCGCCAGCGGGGTGCGCAGCTCGTGCGAGGCGTCGGCGACGAACCGCCGCAGCTGGGCCGCGCTGCGCTCGCGGGTGCGGTGCGCCGACTCCACCTGGTGGAGCATGGAGTTCAGGGCGAGCCGCAGCTGCTCGACCTCCTGGGTGGGGTGCCGGCTGGAGGGCACGCGCGCGGTCAGGTCGCCCTCGGCGATCTCCGAGGACGTCTCCACCATGTCCTCCAGCGGCCGCATCCGGCGCCGCACGCTGAACATGGTCACGCAGGCCAGGACCGCCAGCAGCAGTGTGCCGAAGGCGAGATCGAGGCGCAGCGCCTTGCCCATGCCCTCGTGCAGCGCCCCGGTGGAGGTGCCGATGAGGATGATGGTGCCGTCCGAGAGCCGGGCGCCGACCAGCCGGTACGGCTCGCCCCGCACCAGGACGTCGCGCGGGTCCTCGTCGGCGGCCACCGCCGCCGGGTCGGCGACGGCGGCGGCCAGTGCCCGCTGCCGTGGCGTGGGCCGCAGCGGACCGAGCGCGACGGGGGCTCCGGCCGGGTCCACGGCGACGTACAGCACGGCGGGCGCGGGCAGCGGGCCGGTGGCGGCGCCCGCACCGAACTTGTCCAATTCGACGCCCAGTTCGCGCAGCGACTCGATCTGCCGCAGCGTGAACCCGGCGGTGTTCAGCGAGGTGCGGGACGCCTTCAGCTCGGTGTCGATCTTGTCGAGCAGGTAGAAGCGGGCCGCCATCAGGCTGACGGCGGTCGCCATGACGATCCCGAGGGACAGCAGCACCACGTTCGCCACCGTCAGCTGCACCCGCAGGGAGTGCAGACCGTGCCTGCGCCGCCGCCTCATGCCAGCCCGTATCCCACACCGCGCCGGGTGGTGATCACCGGCGCTCCCAGGACGTCCAGCTTGCGCCGCAGATAGCTGATGTAGGTCTCCACGACGGTCGACTCCGGCGGGGTGTGCTCGTACTGCCAGACATGGCGCAGGAGTTGTTCCTTGGGCACGATCCGGCCGCCGTTGCGCACCAGGAAGCGCAGCAGCGCGTACTCGGTGGGGGTCAGCTCGACCGTGTGGCCCGCGCGGTGCACCGAGTACGTCGTCTCGTCCAGCTCCAGGTCGCCGTAGCGCAGCGGTGGCCGCTGCGGGAGCACGTCGGCCGGGCGGGTGCGGCGCAGCACGGCGGTGACGCGGGCGACGACGACGTCGATGTCGAAGGGCTTGGTGATGTAGTCGTCCCCGAAGCCGAGGGCGCCCACGATCTCCGCGGGGGCGTCCCGCGCGGTGAGGAACACGATCGCCAGCTCGGGGCGCCGGGCGCGCAGTTCACGCCCGAGGGCGCGGCCGTCGCCGTCCGGGAGCATCACGTCGAGCAGCGCCGCGTCGGGCCGGGTGCGCTCGGCGAGCGCGAGTGCCTCGCGGACGGTGGCCGCGGTCATCACCTCGAAGCGGTGGTAGCGCAGGGCGATGGCGAGGACGTCGGCGATGCTCTCCTCGTCCTCCACGACCAGCACGGTGCCAGGGGCCGTCGTCATGCCCCCAGTATCGACGCCGCCCGGCACGCCATGGCCCCTTCCCCGCCTTGGAGTTCCTTGAGAGTCGCCCGGGTGCGGTGTCCTCGCGTGCGGTCCCCGGCCCATGCTGTTGGCCCGGACCTCGGGGGGCCGACCGTACGACCGAGACGAAGGGGCTTTGAACGTGGCGGCATTGGCACGGTGGTGCTATCGGCATCGGCTGGTGGTCCTGTTGCTGTGGGTGGGGGCGTTGTTCGGACTGGGCTTCGCCGGATCGGCGGCCGGGACGGACTACGCGAACGTCTTCTCGCTGCCGGACACCGACTCCAAGCGGGCGTTCGACCTGATGGAGAAGGCCTTCCCGGAGAGCGCGGGCGACACGGACACGGTGGTGTGGAAGACCGACGGGGGATCGGTGCGGGACGAGGCCGTACGGTCCCGGATCGAGCCCGCGCTGGCGGAGATCGCCCGCATGGACGGGGTCGGCGAGGTCGCCGGACCGTACTCGGGCAAGGCGGGGGCGGCGCAGATCAGCCGGGACGGACGGATCGCGTACGCGCAGGTCACGTTCACCGAGCAGGCGAACGGCGTGCCCAAGGAGCTGATCGAGGACGTCGTCGACACCGCTCGGGCGGCCGGGAACGACGCGCTCCAGGTGGAGCTGGGCGGTCAGGCGATCGCCCGCACGCAGGAGGCCCCGCAGGGCACGGCCGAACTGGTCGGTATCGTCGCGGCGGCGGTGGTGCTGTTCCTCGCCTTCGGCTCGCTGTTCGCGATGGTGCTGCCGATCGTCGTGGCGATCTTCGGCGTGGGCCTCGGCATGCTGACCACGATGATGCTCAGCCATGTCACGAACGTGCCCGAAGTCGCCCCGCTGCTGGGCTCGTTGATCGGTCTCGGCGTCGGCATCGACTACGCGCTCTTCATCGTCACCCGGCACCGGCGCGGCATCCTGCGCGGCGGCAGCCCTGAGGACTCGGCGGCGACCGCGCTCAACACCTCGGGCCGGGCCGTGCTGTTCGCGGGCGGCACGGTGTGCATCGCGCTGGCCGGCATGCTGGTGATGAACCTGCGCTTCCTGGACGGCGTGGTCATCGCGACCTCGCTGACCGTGGTGCTCAGCGTCCTGGCGGCGATCACCCTGCTGCCCGCTCTGCTCGGCCTGCTGGGCATGCGGGTGCTCAGCCGCCGGCAGCGGCGCAGACTGGCCGCGGCCGGCCCGGAGCCGGAGGAGGCCAGCGGCCTCGCGGCGCGCTGGTCGGCCGTCGTCGAGCGGCGGCCGCGCTCGATCGCGCTGCTGGCCGTGGCGGTCATGGCCCTGCTCGCGCTGCCGGTCCTCTCGCTCCGGCTCGGCGCCACCGACCAGGGCAACCACCAGGAGTCCCAGACCACCCGACAGGCATACGACCTGCTCGCCGAGGGCTTCGGACCGGGCGTCAACGGCCCGCTCCAGGTCGTGGTCGAGGGCGCGGCCCCGCCGGCGCTGGTCGACGGCATCCGCGGCGCGGAGGGCGTGGCCCAGGTGGCGGCGGCGCCCGAGGCGAACGGCGTCACCGTGATCCAGGTGGTCCCGACGACGTCCCCGCAGTCCGAGGCGACGGACCGGCTGATCGACCGGCTGCGCGACGAGGTGATCCCGCCGACGGGCGCCGAGGCCCATGTGGGCGGTGTGACGGCGGTGTTCAAGGACTTCGCACAGGTCACGGGCGACCGGCTGCCCTACTTCGTGGCGACGATCATCGCGCTGGGCTTCCTGCTCCTGCTGATCGCCTTCCGCTCCCTGGTGGTCCCGCTGACGGCCGCGGTGATGAACCTGATCGCGGCGGCCTCGTCCTTCGGTGTCCTGGTGGCGATCTTCCAGTGGGGCTGGGGCACGGAACTGCTCGGCATCGGCAAGGAGGGCCCGATCACGGCGTTCCTCCCGGTCATCATGCTGTCCCTGCTGTTCGGCCTCTCGATGGACTACCAGGTGTTCCTGGTCAGCCGGATGCACGAGGAGTGGGTGCACACCAAGGACAACGCCCGCGCGGTCCGCGTCGGCCTGGCGGAGACCAGCCGGGTCATCAACTGCGCGGCCCTGATCATGATCTGTGTGTTCAGCGCGTTCGTGCTGAGCGGCGACATGGAGGGCGCGATGGCCGGCATCGGCCTGGCCGCGGCGGTCGCGCTGGACGCGTTCGTCCTGCGCACGGCCCTGGTCCCGGCGGCGATGCACCTGCTGGGCAACGCCAACTGGTGGCTCCCGGCCGGGCTGGAGAAGCGGCTGCCGCATCTGGCGGTGGAGCCCTCGCAGGAGATGCCGGAGCAGGAGCCCGCCCCCGGCGAGGGGCCGTCCTCGGTGGTCCACGGATTCATCCGCACGCCCCACGGCGAGCCCGTCGTCGCCTCCGTCACCCTGCTCACCCGCGGCGGCCGCCAACTGGACCGGGTGACCTCCCTGGCCGACGGCTCCTACGTCGTCGCGGTCCCCGGCCCGGGGACGTACCTGCTGTCGGCGAGCGCGGGAGGCCACGGCGCCCGCGCCCGGCACGTGGTCGTGGGAGAGGCACCGCTGGTGTACGACGTGGAGCTGCTGGCCGAGGGAGAGGTGGACGCGGTCAACTAGTGCCCCGACAGGCAACGTTCGCCCCGTCGCGACGCCCGGCACGCCCTCTCGCCGCACCGGGCACAGACCCAAGTACATCCAGTACGAG